>DATEMX010000194.1:0-13647 GCA_035275365.1 Polyangiaceae bacterium
GGGGGACCACCGCCGCCGGGGAATCCCCCCCCGCCGCCGGAGAAGCCGCCGGCACCCGGGAAGCCACCGCCACCACCGGCGTAGCCACCGCCGCCGCCGCCACCTCCACCGCCGAACTCACGCGGGGGACGTTCGCCTTTCGGATGGGCCAAGTTGACGACGAGCCGCCGGCCTCGAAGGTCGGCACCGCGCAGCGCTTCGATGGCGCCCTTGGCGCCCTCGGCGGTGCCCATGGTAACGAAGCCGAAGCCGCGCTTGCGGCCGTCGGGATCGGTCGGCAAGTGCACGCGCGCAACGGGACCTGCGTTGGTCGCCGTAATGAGGGTCTCGACCTCTTGCTGCGTGATGTCGTAGGGAAGGTTTCCGACGTAGAGTGTACGATCGGGCGCGCCCGCGGCCGGTCCGCCGGGGCCCATCGAACCGCCGGTTCGCGGTGCACCAGGAGGCGCACCAGGCTCGCGCTTGGGCGGCTCGGCTTGAAACGGCCGAACCGAAATCGACTTGCCCGCTTGGATCGATCCATCGAGCGAGTCGCGCGCCGCTTGGGCCTCGTCCGAAGTCGAGAGCGTAACGAACCCGAACCCACGAGGGCGGCCCGTTGCCCGATCTTTCGGGAGGCTAATTTCGGAGACGGTACCGCCGGTCGCCTCGAAAAGCTGTCTCAGTACATCTTCCGTGATGCTGTCAGGCAAACCTGCCACAAACAGTTTTCGAGAATCCTCATTCGCCATGCAAAAGCTCCGTATCCTCCCGTGATGGCCGAGCAGGCGTTATCACGATTCTCCGAACGATCGATCGAGTGATGGGGTGGTTGGGGTTAGGTATCGACTACAAAAGATGCCAAAGCGGTGACTCGCGCCGCTTGGCCATTCCACGATATCTCTCGTGTTGCGGCCGTCAAGACAAGCCGTGGGACCTGTTTCGCACGTTCTGCCTGCGGTCGCTTGGAATACAACCGAGAAAAACGCGCAACCTCGGCGAGCGCCCGCCCGCCGCGCCCGCGCGACGCCCCGCAACGGGCGGGCGAATCTTCGCAGGAGCTATTGCTTCGCCCGCTCATCGCCTGCCTCCTCTGGCACGGATTTCCCTAGAAACGAAGCGTCATAGAGCCAAAATCGGCCGCGCCGCGCCAGGAGACTCACGTGCGCGGCCGCCGCGCGAAACGTCCGAAACCGCGGGTCGGCGTCGGGATCGTCGTCAGGGGTGCGCACGAGCACGGTGCTCCAATAGCGGGCGAAAGCAGCGGAGGGGTCGTACTTGCGGCCGTCCCATTCCATCCCACCCGGGATGACCGGGGGCACCTTCCCGACGGCGTAGTGGACCGGCATGCTCTCGAATTTGGCGAACGAGTAGGCGATCTCCCCAGGGCGACGCGCCTGGTAGTAGGCGAGCAAATGGACCCACATCTCGCGCAAAATGACGGGATGCCCCGTGTTCGACCAGGTCACCGCGATGACCCGCTTGCCCGCCGGAATGTCGTCGAGGATGGCGCTCGCATCGGCTTCGTCGGGGATGCGGCGCAAATGCCAAACGGTGTTGAGCCCGGCGGCGAGCGCGATCGCCGCAGCGGCCGCGCGCATCCATCGGAAAAGGCCGCCCTCGGCCGGAGGTGACGTCGTGTCCGGGGCCTTGGGCGCCGCTGCTACGGCGAACACCAAAACGAACGTGGGGAAACGCTCGAAGATGAACCACGTGGCGATGAAAACTTTGGGAATCGCGCAGTAGAGCGCCGCCCACGTGAGCGCCAAGACCTTCATCGTGGGCTCGGCTCTGCCGCGGGCACGCGGCCACTGCCAGAGGCCGATCAAGAGGGCGATGGCCAAGGCGAGGAGGAACTGATCGGAGTGATCGCTGAAGTTGCCGACCGCATATGCGGTGAGGTGAAGGAGCTTGTACCAAAGAGGATCGTCGATGCCGTCGTCCCACCCTTCCCAATTCGCGTGGGGGGAGTAGCGGTTGTGCACGAAGACGATGAGCGACCAAACCACCGCCGGCCAAACGGCGATCGGCAGCTTCGCGACGGCCAGCATTCGCCTGGCCCAGCTGTTGCCGAGCGATTCGAACGAGGTGAGACCGGCGACGCCGATCATCACGCACAAGCAGAGGGTGGCGAGCACGTGCGAATAGGCGAGAAAAAAACTCGCCACCATCACTTTCCAGAGCTGCCCCGGCTCGCCGCGGTGGGCGCGCAGCCACACCGAGAACGTGATGAGGACGAAGGGCACGCTCATGAAGTAGTTGGCGAAACCCCAACCGACCGCGAAGCTGAAGGTGATGGGTAGCGCGAGAAATGCGTACCACGGCGGCCTTCCCGCGACGCGAACGAGCGCGAGCGCGGCGTAGGCCATCGTGAGCGGATAGAGCGAAATCAGGATGCGGCCGGCCGTCTCGGGGCGAAAGGCGAACGAGAGCAGCGCCAAGAGCACATGAAATCCGCCGTTGTAGGTGATGAGGTTCACCTCGTAGAGCTGGTGCTCGGGGCTCGCGGGATCGGCCATGCGCCGCAAGAGCGCACCGATCGCGACGTGCTGCGGATAGTCCGTGAGCGGCGGAAAAGGCGTGACCCACATCGCGAGCGAGAACAAAAAGGCAGCGGCCCAGTAGGCGACCGTCAGATCACGTGTCTCGAGCGAGCATCCGGCCTTCATCACGGCGAGGCGCGGCGAAAGAGGAGCCACTTGTAGTCGGAGAGAGGATCGAGCGCGGGAGCTCCGTCGAGCAGCCGCTCGCCAGCGCGAAAGAGTGGGCGCACGCAGGCGTCCGGCCAGTCGCGAAATGCCAAGAGCAGCCTCGCCGGAACGAACCCCATGCGCCCGCGCTCTTCGAGGACGAGCCCCCGCTGCTCGCATCGCTCGATCCATTCGGCGGAGCTCATGCGCAGAATGCGGCGGAGGAGCCGCCCCGAATGAATCGGCTCGAGGAAAAAGAAGTGCCCTCCCGGTCGAACGAGCGACACCAGGTGCCCGAGCGCAAGCTCGAACGATGGGACGTCGCGGCAAGCCATCGCGAGGCACGAGATGGTGACGCCCAGATCGAAGCGACCGGCGAGATCGCTCGGCGGCGGCGTGAGGGCGTCGTAGCGCCGGTAGTCCACGGAGAGGCCTCGTTCACGCGTTTCTCGTTCGGCCAGCTCGAGCGTCCGCGGGGCGAAATCGAGACCCGTCACCGCCGCGCCGCGCTCGGCCAAATGGCGGCATGCCCTCCCCGTCCCGCACGCCACGTCGACCACTCGGATCGGCAAGCCCGGCTGCACGGGCGCGACGCGCGGATCGCCGAACGCGCGATCTAAGATCGCCATCTGGCGCTCGTCCCAGTAGCGGTTGTAGACGTTGCTCGGCCAGTTGCTGCGGGCGAGCCCCTCGTAAGCCTCGGCCTTCATGTCCCAATAGCCGGGCGAATCGTAGAGGCCCTGCTTGGCGAGGCGGTCTTTGATCATCTGGAGGACCGTGCGACCGGGCGCCATCGTCACTCCGTCACGATCCGAATCGTGTCGACGGCCGTCTTCGCGCGCGCCTCTGCCTCCGCGCGATCGCGACCGTGCGCGAGCACGTGCCCTGCCCTTTTGGATCCGTCGGTGAGCGGAAACACCGTGCCCCCCACGCCGACGTAGACCTCCGCCGCGACGACGCCGGGCAGAGCGCGCGCTTCGTCGAGCCCTTCGATGCGCACGACGCTGCCGGGCTTGCCCACGATGAACTTCCCGATGGCGCCGCCGTGCGCCGGCTTTTCGGGGCCCGCTGCTTCCCAGTCGCTCTTGCCGAGCGCGACGCCGAGAATCTTGCGGAAGAGCGAGACCCCCGAGGCGAGCAGCGCGACGTCGGGATCGAGCCCGCCGCCCAGCCGATACGCCGTTTCCACGATTCGCGCGCCGTCGGGTCCCACGCGGAGCTGCGTGTACGTGGGGCCGCGGCGAATGCCGAGCGCGCGGACGCCGAGGAGCGCGGCGCGCACGGCGTCTTCTTTGTCGGCGGGGCCGAGGCCCGCCGGGTACCACTCGGCGAAGGTGATTCCCGGAGGATCCGGGTAGTGCGTGATGATGCGCTCGGTCACGCTGAACACTTCGGTCTTGCCGGCGTGGGTATAGGCGTTCACGCTGAACTCGCGGCCGTCGATGAACTCTTCGACGAGGACGATGCCCGTGCTCGACGCTTCTCGGGCGCGGTCGTACGACGCTCGGAGCTCTGGCGCGTGTTCGACCTTGGAGACGCCGCGCTGCCCCCACCCCCGCGACGGCTTGACGACCACGGGAAGCCCCTCTCTGCTCACGAACGCCGAGGCCTCGTTGAATGACGCCGCGCTGACGAAGGCCGGGATGGGCGCGCCGCCTGCACGATACGCGTCGCGCATCAAGTCTTTGGCTTGGCAGCGCTCGACGGTGGCCGAGTCGCCGTAGAACGGCAGGCCGAGCTCCAGGGCCGCTTGCACCGTCGACTTGAGAGCGACTTCGGAGCCGCACGTGGTGATGCCCAGGACGTCGGCCTGGCGCGCGGCCGAGACGATCGCATCGACGTCGTGGGTCGACGCCTCAAAGAACCGATCGCAAGCGCTTCTGCCGATGGCGCTCGGGTTGGCGTCCGTGCCTACCACGAAGAGCCCGAGCTCTTTGGCGGCCCGCAAGAGACCGAGCTGCGGGAAACCGCAGCCGACGATGAGGACGCGCGGACGCTCGCCGTTCATGGCTGATCGAATCCTATTTCTTCGGCCACGTTGTAGAGAGGCCGGCCTTGCGATTGGATGAAGATGCGGGCGATGTACTCGCCGATCACCGAAAGGGCGATGAGCTGGAGCCCGCCGAGGATGACGACCGCCGAGAAGAGGCTCGTGTAACCCATGGTGATGTCGGCGCCGAGGAGCTTCTGCACGATGCGAAACACGCCGAACCCCACGCCGAAGAGCGCCACCACGGCGCCGCCGACACCGATGATCCTGAGGGGGCGCGTGCTGAAGCCCACCATCAGGTCGAAGGTGTGGTTGATGAGCTTGCCGAGGCCGTATTTGGTGACGCCGTGGGTGCGCGCGGCGTGCCCTACGGGGACGCTGGTAGCGCGGGCACCCGTCCACACCGCGAGCGCGCTGAAGAACTTCTTTTTCTCCGGCAAGCCGGCGATGAGGCGCGCTGTCTTGCCTTGGATGACCCGAAACGTGGTCACGTCGTCGGGCAGCTCGATGTCGAGCACGCGCTGCATGAACCACATCATGAGGCGCGACGCGACGACGCGGTGCAGGGGATCTTTGCGCTTGGTCCGCACGCCGTACACGATCTCGTAGCCTTCGTCGCGCTTGGCCAGGAGCTTGGGCAGCTCCTCGGGCGGGTTCTGGAGATCGCCGTCGAGCTGCACGATCCATTCACCCGAGGCGCGCAAGATGCCCGCTTGCACGGCGGCCTCCTGTCCGTAGTTGCGCGAGAATCGGACGAGCTTGATGCGCGCATCTCGGGCCGCCAGCGCGCGCACCATGGCGGCCGTCTGGTCGCGGCTGCCGTCGTCGATGAAGAGGACCTCGAAGGGTTTCTGTGTCTCTTCGAGCACGGGCACGAGCCTCGCCGCGAGCTCGCGGACGTTCGCCTCTTCGTTGTAGACCGGCACGATGACCGAATGAAAAAGGGCGCCCGCGGCCTTCATCGCAGCGCTGAAAGCGTTTCTCCGAGCGCGGCGACGACGCGGTCGACCTCGGCGTGGGTCATTTGCGGGTAGAGCGGAAGCGAGAGCGTTCGGTCACCGATGTCGGCGGCGACGGGGAACGCCTCGCGCGCATAGCCGAACGTTTCCTTGTAGTAGCGGAGCGTGTGCACGGCGCGGTAGTTGACGGCGACGCCGATGCCGCGCTCACCCATGCCCGTGAGAACCCGATCGCGCAGGCCGAGCGGCACGAGCACGGGGAAGAGGTGGTGCGACGATCGGCCGGACCAGGTCATGAGCTCGAGGTCGCTTCGCGACGCGAGAGCACTTTCGTAGCGAACGACGATGGCTTGACGGTTGTCACGCCGGCGGAGGAGCCGACCCACCTGCGGCAAGAGGAGGGCCGCCTCGACGTCGGTCATCGCCGCTTTGTAGCCGAACTCCACCATGTCCCAGTGAACGTAGGTGCCGCCGTGCCGAGCAGCCGCGTCTTTGGAGACGCCGTGATTGCGGAGCCGCCTCAAGCGGGCGGCCAAGGCGCCGTCGCGAACGGACACCGCTCCCCCGTCGCCCGACGTCATCGTCTTGGTCGCGTAGAAGCTGAACACCGTGGCGTCACCGAGCTCGGCAACACGCACGCCGTCCTGCTCGGCCTCGATGGCGTGCGCGGCGTCCTCGATGAGGGCGAGGTGGTGGCGATCGCAAATGGCGCGGAGGGTTCGCATGTCGGAAAGCTGGCCGTAGAGGTGCACGGCAATGACGGCCCGCGTGCGCGGCGTGATGGCAGCTTCGACGGCGGCGGGATCGAGCAAGCCCGTGCGCGGGTCGACGTCCGCGAAGACCGGCACGGCGCCATGAAAGAGAGCCGCGTTGGGCGTCGAAATAAAGGTCATCGGGGTGGTGATGACCTCGTCGCCAGGGCCGATGCCTAGCGCGCCGACCACGAGCGCGAGACCCATCGTGCAGCTCGAGACGCCGACGACGTGCTCCTGTCCGATGAATTCGCCAAAGACCTTCTCGAACTCGCCGACGCGTGGCCCGAGCGTCAAAAAGAGGGAGCGCAAGGTTTGCGTCACCGACGCGATCTCCTCGTCGCCCAAATCGTGCTTGTAAAATTCGATGCGTTCCATTGGCGCCTTCGTCAGACGAGCACGCGACCGTCCATTGCCACGTCGTTGAACGTGCGCTCGACCTCGGCCAAAAATTGGTACTGGCGCAGCGTGTAGCAGCGCCGGTCGTCGGGATCGACGACACCTGCGTGGAGCGCGCTCAAGATCTCGACGACGCCGTCTTCGATCGATCGAGCGGGGCAAAAATCGAGCAAGGCCCCCGCCCGGTCGAAGGCCACGTTGTAATCGCGCAGATCGGGATCGGAGGGCGCCATGACGACCTCGGTGCCGGGCACCAAGTCGCGCACGCGATAGGCGAGGTTTTTGATGCGAACGTTGTTGGCGGAAGAGCCCACGTTGATGACCTGATTTTTCAGGGTGCCCACGGGGGCCTCGACGGCGCGCCGAATCGCTTCGGCGACGTCGCGCACGTGCACGAACGGGCGCCACTGCTGTCCCCCGCCGTCGACCGTGATCTTACGGGCGACGTAGGCATTTTTCGTCATGACGTTGACGGCGAGATCGAAGCGCATCTTTTCGGAGAGGCCGAAGACGGTGGCGAATCGAAGCGCCGTCACGGCGACGCCCGTGCTCTTGCCGAGAGCGAACAGGCCGCGCTCCGCCTCGGCCTTGCAGTGCGCATAGAGCGAAACGGGATGCAGCGGCGACTCTTCGGTGAGCGCGAGGCCCGCGCCGTGTCCGTAGACGCTGCACGACGACGCGAACACGATGCGCTGCGCGCCCGCCGCCTGAGCCAACCGAGCCACGCGCAGAGCGCCCTCGAGGTTGATGCTGCGCGTGAGCTCGGTGTCGAGTTCGCACGACGGATCGTTGGAGATCCCCGCTAGATCGACGAGCCCCTCGATGCCCTCGAACGTGCGCGGATCGACGCGACGAACGTCGGCCCGAACGAGCTTGAGTTTGTCGGGGTTCGCTTCGAAGGCGCGCTTCAGCGAGGCTTCACCGAAATAAAGCCGATCGATGACGGTGACCCGATGTCCCGATTCCAAGAGCAACGGAACGAGCGTCGAACCGATGTAACCAGCCCCTCCAGTAACGGCGATATGCATCTGACGTCCTGCGCACAGCCTTCTACAAGAGCCAGGCGGGAACAGCCAGGCTAATCTCCGGGACGGCTGACCACCGCCCGTGAGTTTTCTTGGGGTGGCAGGGACACGCCTCAGTCTTTTTTACGAACGACGCCGCCTTTGACGTCGCCCTTCGGGATGGCGGCGGAGAGCTCGCGATAGCGGGCGACCATGGCCTTGGCACGGTCGGGCTGTTTGCGGAAGAGGTTGTCTTGCTCGCGAGGATCGGCCGACAGGTCGTAAAGCTCGTAGCGCACGTCGTTGCCGAAGGCGATGAGCTTGTAGCCGCCATCGATGATCGCGCGGCGCCGATCGTTGAAGGTATCTTCCGGAAGATCGCAGATGACAGGCCGCGGCGCGGGGGCCGCGCGGCCCATCATCTCGGCCACGAGGCTTTCACCGCGGAAGGGCGCTTGGTGCGCCACGCCGGTGAGCTCGAGGATGGTGGGGGCCAGGTCGATGGCCGAACGGTACGCGTCGATGCGCTTGGGCGGGATCCCCGGCAGCGCGATGAAGAGCGGAACGTGCACGAGCTCCTCCCAGAGCTCGTGCGCGTGTCGGTAGAGGCCGTGCTCACCGAAGGCCTCGCCGTGATCGGCCGTGACGATGATGGCGGTGTCTTTGCCCCACGGCGCGGCGTCGATATAGTCGAGCAGCTTGCCGATCCACTGGTCGGTGTAGTGGACCTCGCCGTCGTACAGATCGCGTGCGCGCTTGCCGAAAGCCGGGCCCTCGGCGTGCGGGAGGTAAGAGTCGTGCGGATCCATGAAATGAAACCACGCGAAGAACGGCGTCTTCGAGGCGCCCTTGCCGAGCATGTCGATGGCGAGCGGCGTGAGCTTCTGACTCGTGACGTAAGGATCTTTATTGTAGTCGAACGTGATGCCGTCGACGAGCCGATAGTCGTCGAACCCTTGGTCGAAGCCGCGCCCGCGATCGAGGTACATATGCGCGTGCCCGGCCATCGTGCGCACCCCGGCCCCCTGGAGGAGCTCGGGGAACATCACGTTGTTCGGGAAGTAGCGCGTGAAGAAGACGCCGTCGCGCGTCATGGCCGAGGGATAGTCGCCACCCAAGAGCCCCCCCACGCTCTTCGACGTAAAGGACGAGATCGCGTAGGCGTGGGTGTAGCTGACGCTGCGCCGTTCGAGCCCGCCGAGTCGCGGCGCGATATCGCGCGCGTAGCCGCTCCATGGCATGTCCGCTCGCAAGCTGTCGATGGTGAGCAGCACCACGTTGAGCGGCCGCTTGGAGGCCGCGGCCCTCGTGGCTTGCGCGGAGCTCGAAGGCAACGGCCCGGGCTCGATCACCGAGGACGCCGGGAGAGCCCCCGCGGGAGGCTTGGAGCACGCGACCAACAGGAGCGCCAAAGCTGTCGTGGACGCTTTCAACGCGCCGACAATACCACGAGGTTCACGGATGAGCGGTTCGCAACTTGCACCGAACGCGTTCGTGCTCCCTCGCCTGGTCCGCTCGAGCTTGCTCCTCGTCCTCGGCTGTGAATCCGCTACGCCGATGCCCGTCGTGGGCGGCATTCGAACCGTCGACACGACGCCTCCGGTCACCGAGCTTCAGGTCGTTCCCGCGCAGACCACTTTCGAAGCCGATCTCGCAACCGACATAGGCTCGGCCTTCAGCCGCACGGGCGACGTCTTCCGCGCCACGCTCGTCTCCGGGTTGCCTTCCGCCACCGGCACCGTGATCGTCGACGTAGGTGCGACTTTGGTCGGACATGTCGTCTCCGTGCGAAGACCACCCGACGCCGCGATCTACTTGCAATTCGACTCGCTCGAAACCAAACGCGGCTTGAAACCAATTCGGGTGAGCCTCATGCACGACCAACCCGAGCCCTCGGTGCGCGCGTTCCCGCCGACGGCCGAATACGACGCGGCGCTGCAGTCACGTCCCGGTATCCCGCTCTACGGCCCCGCCGTCGGCGGCGCGCCCGTGAGCGAGGAGACGCCGCGGCAGGAGCCTCGACCGTCGTGGTCCGACGTGCGGCTCGTCAAAGGTGCTCGGCTGCGCTTTTACCTCACCGAACCGTTCGAGACGACCACCCTCAAGATGTAGCTCGCTCGCCCCGCTATGGTACCTTCGCCGCCAAAGGACGGAGATCATGCGGGTCAAGCACGTCGTCTCAATCGCTCTCGTCGCAACCGCTTGCGGTGGCGGTCAACAAGACACCAAGGCCAAGAGCCCGCCCCCGAACGTCGCCGAAAGCGCGAAGGCCGGAGTGCCCGCTGCCCCGGCGCGAGAAGCGGCGGGCAAGGTCATCGCGCCCGCGCCCCTCACGACCGACGAGGGGATGTGGCTCCTCAATGACTTTCCTTCGGAGCGGCTGAAGGACCTGCACGGCTTCGCGCCGCCGCGGGAGTGGCTGGGGCACGTGCAAAGGTCGGCGGTGCGGCTCGCTGGCGGATGCTCCGGGAGCTTCGTGTCGGCGCGCGGCCTCGTCATGACGAACCACCACTGCGCGGAGACGTGCATTCAACAGCTTTCGACCGCCCGCAAAGACTTCGTCGCCAGCGGTTTCTACGCCAGGGCCGAAAAAGACGAAGTGAAGTGCCCCGAAATGGAGATAAATCAACTCGTCGAGATCTCCGACGTCACCGCGCGCGTCAACGCCTTGACCGCGGGGCTCGAGGGCGCGCGCTACAACGAAGTACACAAGGCCGAGCTCTCGAAGATCGAAAAGGAGTGCGCGACCAGCGACGACGTGCGCTGCGACGTCGTGAGCCTCTACCACGGCGGCCTCTACCATCTCTACAAGTACCAGCGCTACCAAGACGTGCGGCTCGTGTTCGCTCCCGAGTTCGCCGCCGCGTTCTTCGGCGGCGATCCCGACAATTTCATGTTCCCCCGCTACGACCTCGACGTGTCGTTCTTGCGCGTCTACAAGGACCAGAAGCCCCTCGTCCCCGCGCACTTTTTCAAATGGTCACCGGCGGGCGTCAAGGAGGGCGACCTCACGTTCGTAGCGGGCCACCCTTGGGGCACTTCGCGCGAGTACACCGTCGCCGAGCTCGAATACGTTCGCGACGTGGCCCTGCCGGTTCGCCTCCTGCGCTTGGCGGAGTCGCGCGGCATGCTGACCGAGTTTCGCACGCGCGGCGCGGAACAAAAGCGCATCTCGAGCTCCACCATCTTCGGCATCGAGAACTCCCTCAAGGCCATCAAGGGGCGCGCCTTCGCGCTGCGCGACCGCGAAGTGTTCGCCGCCAAGGTGGCTGCCGAACAAGACCTGAAGGCCAAAGTCTTTGCCGATCCCGCCATGAAGCAAGCCTACGGCGGCGCGTGGGACGCCATCGCCTCGGCGCAGGCGAGGCTCCGCAACATGCGGGTGCCTTATCAAATGCTCGAGCAAGGGGTCGGGTTCTGGTCCTCGCTCTTCGGGCACGCGAAGAACCTCGTGCGCGCTTCCGACGAGCTTCCGAAGCCCAACGAACAGCGACTGCGTGAATACGCCGATTCACAGCTTCCCGCAGTGAGGCAGATGACCTTGTCGACGGCCCCGATCTACGACGAGCTCGAGATTCTCACGCTCACCCATTCGCTGACGGAGCTGCGCGAAGAGCTGGGGCCCGACCACCCCATCGTGAAGAAGGTGCTCGGGCTCTCGTCACCGAACGAGTTGGCGACGCGCTTGATCAAAACGACGAAGCTGAAAGACGTGAAGGTCCGCAAGGCGCTCTTCGATGGTGGCAAAGCCTCCGTGGACGCGTCGCGCGATCCGATGATCGAGCTCGCGCGGCTCATCGAGCCCGACGCGCGCGCCCTCCGCAAGACCTACGAAGACGACGTCGAAGCCGTCGTTAAAAAGAACTCCGAGCTGGTCGCGCGTGCCCGCTTCCAAATCTACGGCACCGGCGTCTACCCCGATGCCACGGCGTCACTTCGCCTATCGTTCGGGCAAGTGAAGGGGTGGGACGAAGGCGGAAAGCAAGTCGACCCCTTGACCCGCATGGGCGGCGCCTTCGACCGCGCCACGGGGCGCGATCCGTTCGCCTTGCCGAAAAGCTGGCTCGACAAAAAGGTCGCGGTCGACCTCTCGACGCCGCTCAACTTCGCGAGCACCAACGACATCATCGGCGGCAACTCGGGATCACCCGTCATCGATCGCGAAGGCCGCGTCGTCGGTCTCGTCTTCGACGGTAACATCCACTCCCTCGGGGGCGACTACGCCTACGACCCCAAGAACAACCGCGCCGTCGCCGTCCACAGCGCGGCGCTCCTCGAATCGCTCGACAAGATCTACGGCGCGTCTCGCATCGTCAGCGAGATTGCTCCGCGCTGACCGGAGGTAGTTGTTGACGAACCCCCTGCTCTCCTTCATATTGCGCGCCCCAAAGGCATCCCATGGTTTCTTCGACCCAGCAGTTCGATCGAATTCGTAAGCGCAAGGCAACCCAAAACGGCAAGTGGAACAAGCGCGCTCGCCGTCGCATCGGTACCCCCGCTTTCTCCGTACACCCCGAGGGCTACGATCCCAAGGCTGCCGACGCTCTCCCCACCGCATCCGCCGCATCGGCCGGCGCAGCCAAAAAAGCCTGAGGAATCGACATGGCCAATCACGCATCCGCCGAAAAACGTAACCGTCAGCGCGTCCAGCGCACCGAGCGTAACCGCAGCGTCAAGGGCGCCGTTCGCACCCTGCTCAAGAAGGCCCGCGGCGCCATCGCTCGGGCGACCTCGGAGCCGGCCGACACCGCCTCGGCCATTGCCGCCGCCGTGAAGGCCGTCGACCGCGCCGCCTCCAAAGGGGTCGTTCACCCCAAGATGGCCGCTCGCGCCAAAAGCCGTCTCGCCAAGGCTGCCCAGAAGCAAAAAACCGCGGCGGCAGGCTGAGAGCTCGCCGCTGCCGTCGCGGGGGGTCCGAAGCGAGCGAAGGACAACGATTGCCGGAGGCGTGAGTTAACCGCCTCTCGAACCGCCCGCGCTTCGTTGATGGTACGCTGGACGGCGCGCATGAGTACCGCCCAAACGAACCACCCCCCCGAGGTCGTGCCGGGCCAGATCGTCGGGGCCAAGTGGCGTGTCGGCGAGCTCATCGGGCGCGGCGGCATGGGCGCCGTCTACGAGGGGCAGAACGTCTCCATCGGCAAACGCGTCGCGCTCAAGTTCATCGACGCCGAGTTCGCACGGCAGCCCGAGGTCGCGAGCCGCTTTCAGCGCGAAGCCGAGGCCGCGAGCCTGGTCGAGAGCGCGCACATCGTCCACATCTTCGACTCGGGCACGACCGACGACGGCATTCCTTACATCGTGATGGAACTGCTCCGCGGCGAAGATCTGCGCGCACGCCTCTCGCGACTCGGGCGCCTGCCCAAGGAAGAAGCCGTCCACGTCGTGGCGCAGACGCTGCGCGGGCTCCATCGCGCCCACGAGGCGGGCATCGTTCATCGCGATCTCAAGCCCGACAACATCTTCCTCGTCGATCGCGACGACGACCCGCTTTTTGCCAAAATCGTCGACTTCGGTATCTCGAAAATCACGCGGCGCCCCGGTCAAGTCGGCGCCGGCACCCTTACGCGCCAAGGCGTGGTGCTGGGCACCCCGTTCTATATGTCGCCCGAGCAGGCCCAGGCGCTCCCCGATCTCGACCTTCGGACCGATCTCTGGTCCATCGGCGCCATTCTCTACGAGTGCCTCGCGGGCCGCGCACCGCACCTCGGTGATTCCTACGAGCAGATCATCATCTCCATTTGCACGACGAACGCCCTCGACGTGCGCACGCTCGAGCCAAGCATTCCCGAAGCGCTCGCGACTCTCGTGAGGCGCGCCCTCGCCCGCGACAAGACGCAACGCTTTCAGAGCGCTAAGGAGATGCTCGAGGCG
>DATEMX010000195.1:0-9223 GCA_035275365.1 Polyangiaceae bacterium
AGGGAATCGTGACCGCTCGATGCGCAGATGAGGAAACGCTCCTCCGTCTCATTGACGGTGAACTCACGGAGAACGAAGCCGAGCGTCTCCGGCAACATCTCGGCACCTGCCGTGCGTGCGCCGGTCGCTCCGAGAGTTTGCAATCCACACTTCGCGAGTTGAAGGCCCCGGTTTCTGACCTCGATCCTCGGGCAGCAATCGAAGATGTCATGCATCGGCTACCCATGGCGGTCGCCCACGCAGAAGTTGCGAGACCGCGAGGTCGCCTTGGGCGTGTTCACTTTCTGGTCGCGGGGCTTGCGGCGGTAGTCGCGATGAGCGCGCTTGTCATTGCACCAAAGGTTCTGCGCGCGCCCGGAGAGGACGCTGAGGCGTTTCGAGCGCGGGGCGTACCCATCGGCACCTCAATGTCCCGGGCCGTCGCTGTGAACGTCCACCGTTCGTCGCGCCCGAACGGTGCGCTCGTGCCTGAGACTCACGTGGGTCCGAATGAAGCCTACGCCGTTCGGTATCGCAACCTGCTGCGCGAACCAGCGTACCTGCTCACGTTCGCCGTTGATTCAAAAGGGACGGTTCATTGGATCTGCCCCGCGTATCTCGACGCGAAGAGCAACCCGCCTGCACTCGCACTGTCCCCGTCTACGAACGAAGTCGGTATTGCATCCGCGATGCAGTTCGAGGGTCCTGCTCCCGGTCCAATGCGCTTCGTTGCCATTCTTACAGCATCTCCACTTCACGTTCTTGACGTGGACACCTTACGCGGAACGGAGCTCGAGGGTTCTTCCCTTCGAGCCCGATGGCCCGCCGCCGACATTCGCGAGCTCGTCACCGTGAACATCGATTCCGCTCCTTGAGGCTTCATGAGACGTTTTCTGTTTGGCTTCATCGTCCTTGCACTCTTCGCGCTGCTTTCCTTGCGGGATGCGCACGCCGATTCGTCGAAGGCAAACCGGGCGGCGTTCGCGCTGATCGTCACGAGCAACCATGGCGTGAGCGGGTCGAGGCCTGACCTTCACTACGCCGATGATGACGGCGTGAAGTACCTCGAGCTGTTCAAGATGCTCGCGCCGGAAGCAAACGTCATTCTTCACACTGAACTCGACCGCGATACAGAGCGTCTCTACCCGTGGGCTCGAACGGTTGCGCGTCCACCGACGAAAGTGGCGGTTGCGGCGAGCATTGCCGATCTCGCGCAGCGCATCGGGGCGATTACTCGCGCGGGGGGCGCCTCGGATCTCTACTTCGTGTTCGCCGGCCATGGGGATGTCGATGCCGGAGTCGGCTTTCTGGAACTGCGCGACGCGCGCTTCACATCACTCGACGTTGAGTCGATGTTGCGGATGGTCGGAGCAACGCGATCGCACGTGGTTCTTGATAGCTGCAACTCATTCTTCGTGATGAATGCGCGTAAACCGGGTGGCCGCCCTGTCGCCACGACCGCCGACGAAGCTCGCTCGCTCGGCGAAAGGCTCCCGAATGTTGGAGTCTTTCTCTCGACGAGCGCGGAAGCCGAAGTGTTCGAGTGGTCGGAGCTCCAGGCCGGGATCTTCAGCCATGCGGTGCGGTCGGGCCTTGCAGGCGCGGCCGACGCCAACGGAGACGGTGAGGTAAGCTACGAGGAGCTGCGAGCCTTCGTTGGCGTCGCGAGTGCTCGGATCAAGAATCCACGTTATCGGCCGAGGGTCTTCGCTCGTGGTCCAGCCGCGAATGCCGGGGCGCCTCTCGTGCGGTTGTCCGCCTTGCGCGGCACTGCGCTGAGAATCGATGGCCCGCAGTTGCGACTCACGATTCGCGATGGTGACGAGGTTCCGCTCGTTGATCTCCACAAGGAGGACGGCGCAGCTCTAACGATTCGGTTGCCGGAGCAGTGGGCGGCTCGCGCGGTCGTCGAGGAGCGAGACGCGACCGCGCAGTCCCAGGTAGTTCGGCGCTTCTCCCTCGAGCCGTCGCCAGACGAACGCCCTATCGTTCTCTCGCAGCTCACCCCGACCTCGCCGGTCAGCGAACCGCGAGGAGCCAGCGACGTTTTTCGGATGCTGTTCGCGGTTCCATTCGGTCCCAAGGCAATGGCGGACACTGTTCCCGAGATCCGGAAGGAAGACGATTCCGCCGTCTACGGCGTTTCGGAGGACCAAATCGAGAGGATGCGCATTCTCCTCGCACAGGCATCTGGCGACGGACAAGGGAGACGCGTCACCATTGGCGCGGGCGACGTCACCATTGGCGCGGTGCTCGGCAGCGCGGGCGGATGGTTGCTCACGCGCGATGAGAGCTCTACCAAAGCGTACCCATACGTCTTGCTCGGGTATGGGGGGCTTCTCACAGGACTTGGTGCGCTGTCGCTCTTTCGCACGTCGGGTGAAGAGGATCTCTACGAGGCCTATGCGCTCGCCATTCAGTCATCTGACCCGAGGCAACGCGCGATGGCTCTCGCGACTGCGGAGCGGTGCTTATTCGCGCTCAGACGAGGAGCCCGGACGCGGCGGATCTGGCTGCAGGTTGCCTCCTTCGTCTTCGCTGGCGGTGCCGCCGGTCTCTTTGCGCTCAACGAGGTCGCGCGCACGAGGGAGGATCAAAACTGCTTTGGCACGATCGGTCCAGGCGGCTCGATGACCTGCACTTCAACGCCGTCGACGAGTTCCGACGCGGTGTGGGCGGGGCGGCTTACCTACGGTTCGCTCTTCGCCCTGGGCACGACGATGGCGGTCTCGAGCTTCGTCCCGTATCCGGTCGAGCGCATCGCGGATGTCTGGGAATCGGATCCGGGACGTGTTCGAGATGGTCAAGACTTTCGACCCAACGTTGCTTTCGCGCCACTGCGCGGTGGTGGGCAACTCCAGCTCGGATGGTCCTTTTGATGAGGACACGAGGATTCGAACTTTCGACATTCGGCTTCGAAGCCCGATTGCCTATCGCACCATGACGAGCGAGCGCGCGACGAAGTCGTAGACCGGGCCCCAATAGATGCCGAGGGCGATGGTGGGCACCGCCAGGGCGAGCGTGGTAGCACCGAACAAGCGACGAACCTCGATCCCTCCGGTTTTTTGCGCGGGGGTGAGGTACATCGCTCGGAGCACGCGCGCGTAATAGAAGAGCGAAACCACGCTGTTGAGAACGCCCACGACGGCGATGACCCAGTTCCACGGGCCGCCCGCTCGTACGACCGAGGCGAAGATATAGAACTTGCCGACGAACCCCGCGAACGGCGGCAACCCGGTGAGGGAGAAGAGAAAGACGGCCATGCAGATGGCGAGCACCGGCGAACGGGTGCCGAGGCCACAAAAGGCTTCGATCGTCTCATCGCCGTCGCTGCGTTCGGCGACGGCCATGACCACCAGGAAGGCTCCCAAGTTCATGAAGCAATAGGTGGCGACGTAGAACAAGATCGCCGCCGTGCCCGCTTCGCTGAAGACGCAGAAACCGAGCAACATGTACCCGGCGTGCGCGATGCTCGAGAACGCCAACATGCGCTTGACGTTGTTTTGCCCGAGCGCCGAGAGGTTGCCGATGGTCATCGTGGCCATGGCGAGGAGACCACCCACGATGGGCCATGGCGTCGCCACGGCGCCGGCCATGCCGCCGCGCGCGGCGAGCCCGTCGGAGAAAAACCGGAGCAAGATGGCAAACCCGGCGGCCTTGGGGCCGACCGAGAGAAATGCGGTGACCGAAGTGGGCGCGCCCTCGTAGACGTCGGGCGTCCACATGTGGAACGGCGCCGCGCTGATCTTGTAGCCGAACCCCGCCAGCATACAGACGACGGCAACGAACACGGCCTCCGGCACGGCGTGCTGCTCGGCCGAGAGCGAAACCACGCGGCGGCTGATCTCCGCGAGGTTGAGCGACTGCGTGAGCCCGAAGAGCCAGCTCATTCCGTAGAGCATGATCCCCGAGGCCACGCCGCCGAAGATGACGTACTTGAGGCCGGCCTCGCTCGACTTGCGGTCGTTGATTTTGTACCCGGCCAAGATGAACGAGATGATGCTCACGAGCTCGAGCGAGAGATAAATCATGAGCAGGTTGCGGCTCATCGCCATCATGTCGAGGCCGAGGGTGATCACGAGGAGCAAGACGAAGAACTCGCCCACGCCCTTTTGCGCGTCGGACCCTTCGAGGTCTTCGTGGCCGGGCGTGGAGAAGACGATGATCACGGCCGTCACGGCGGCGAAGAGGATCCGGAACACGTGCGCAAAGCGGTCGAACGCCATGAGGCCGCCGAACAAGACGCGGCTCGGCTCGTCTCTCACGAGGTACATCGCCGACTGGGCGCCTGCGTAGCCGAGCGTGACGATGGAGATCGCCACGAGACCCTGGAGCTTCGCGGGCCCGGCCTTCACCAGATCCCACACGATGAGCAGCAGAATCCCGAGGATGATGCCGAGCTCGGGCGCGAAGAGCCTGAGGCTGGCGAAGTTGTCGAGGACGACCGTGGGCACGGCCTACTTGGCTCCCAAGAGCGCGACTTGCGTCGGACCGGGCGGGCTCACGACGTTGAAGAGATCGAGCACGCCGCGATCGATGAGCGTGAGCAAAGGCCGCGGCCAAAAGCCGAGCACTAGCACGAGAACGGCCAGCGGCACGAGCGAGACGACTTCGCGGGAGTTGATCTCGGGGAACTTGCCGCCGAACGCTTCGAGGTAGTGGCTCTGCCGCCATTCTTCGCGGAATTTGCCGAGGAACATGCGCTGCAGCGCCCAGAGGTGGTAGGCCGCGGTGATGATGACGCCCGTCGCCGCGAGGATGGTCATCACGCGGTACACCGGGAACGCGCCCATGAAGGTGAGCACCTCGCCGATGAAGCCCGATAGACCGGGCAACCCGAGCGAGGCCATGAAGGCAAAGCCGACGAACGCGGTGTAGAGCGGCATCTCCTTGGCGAGCCCGCCGAACTTGCTGATCTGACGCGTGTGCGCGCGGTCGTAGATGACGCCGACCAGGGTGAAGAGCATGGCCGTAATCGTGCCGTGATTGAACATCTGCACGATGCACGCTTGAATGCCGGTCGGCGTGAGGGCCGACATGGCGAGCAGGCAGTAGCCCATGTGGCTGACCGACGAATACGCTACGAGCTTTTTCAGGTCCTCCTGGGCCATCGCGCAGAACGCGCCGTAGAGGATGTTGATGGTGCCGAACGCGGCCATGGCCGGCGCCGCCCACGCTGTCGCCTCCGGCAAGATTCCGAAGTTGATGCGGAGGATGCCGTACGTTCCCATCTTCAAGAGCACGCCCGCCAGTATGACGCTGATGGCGGTCGGCGCTTCGACGTGCGCGTCGGGGAGCCAGGTGTGAAACGGAAACATCGGAATCTTGATGGCGAAACCCACGAAGAGCGCCACCCAGCAAACCTTCACCAAGCTGAGCCCCAAGATCACGAGCCCCTTGCCGGCGTAGTCGACGCGACCGATGTCGGGGATGCTGAAGTTATGGGTGACGGCGGTACCGTCGGAGAGATAGGTCGGATCGGCGTTGTAGTAGAGCGCGATGAAGGCCAGCAGCATGAAGACGGAGCCGGCCAGCGTGTAGATGAAGAACTTGATGGCGGCGTACTCTTTGCGGGGACCGCCCCAGATGCCGATGAGGAAATACATCGGCAGCAGCATGATCTCCCAGAACACGTAGAAGAGGAAGAGATCGAGGGCGACGAACACGCCCATCATGCCGGTGACGAGGAGGCAATACATCGCGAAATAGCCCTTCATCTGCTTGTCGATCGACCAGCTGGCGATGACGCCGATGAAAGAGATGAGCGCCGTGAGGAGCACCATGGTGACGGAGATGCCGTCGATGCCCGTGAAGTACTCGACGTTGAGCGAGCGGATCCAGATGCCCTTCTCGATGAACTGATATCCGTCGTTGCCGTCGGGCCGGTGCACGCTGGGATCGAAGTGGAAATAGAGCCACGTCGCCAAGACGAGGTTGATGCCCATGATCACGAGCGTGAGCCAGCGGATGTTGCGATCGTCTTTGTAGCCGGCGATGTACGCGAGGAAGATGAGCCCCACGCCGATGAGCGGCAGGAACGTGAGCCACGTGAGGATGTGCTGGAAGAGCCACGGCGCGGGGCTCGGCATCTCGGCGTGAATGCCCATGGCCGCTGCCTGGTGATCGCCGCTGCTGGACTCGACGATGACGTGTCCGTAGACCTCTTTCATCGTCGTCACTCGGGCCGGCGTCCAGCGCACGACCACGCGCTTGGAAGCGCCGGGCGCCAAGTGCGCGTTGGGGCGGCCGTCTTCGAAGGCGGCGTCGATCCCCGCGGGCGTTCGCGGGTCGACTTGTGAGGTTCGGACCGAGACACGGGTCACGTCGAGCTCGCCCGGGCCGAGGTTTTTGACCTCGAAAGAACCCTTGAACGAGTCGCCCTCTTGCGTGAGCTCGGCGGGCCCGTCGGCTCCGGCGACCGAAAGCTGAATCTGCGCCGACAAGCGCGGCTTCGGCGGCGGCGCGCCGCCGGGATCGGGATCGGCGGCGAACGCCGACGAAGGCCCGCGGATTCCGAGCAGCGTGACGAGCAGAATCGCGACGAGCGCGAACATTTTGGCGAGACCGGGGATGGGTTTTCGGTTCACGGGCCTTCTCTCACTTGGCGAGGAAGTATTGGAGGATGGAGAAGAACGCGACCCCTCCGAGGAGGCCGTAGACGTACGACTGAATGCGGCCAGTTTGGACCTTGCGCAGGCGGCCGCCGAGCGAGAGCGTTCCCTCGGCGACGATATTGACGAGCCCGTCGACGAGGTAATGGTCGATGGCCCCGGAGACCCAAGCGCATCCCCGACCCGCGACGCCCGCGCCGTTGACGAGGCCGTCGACCACCCACCGATCCATGTCGGCGAGCACGAGGCGCAGCTTGAGGGCCCAGCCGATGATCGTGGCTTGGTAGACCTCGTCGACCCAATACTTGTTTTGAATGGCATCGAAGAGCGGCAGCGCGCGCTCGTTCGTCGCCCAGTCTTTTGCGCGGCCCGCGCCGTAGCGTCGTTTGGCCACGAGGTAGGCGCCGGTGGCGAGCCCGACCGAGAGCGCCATCAGGGCGAACTCGAAGCCGAGCGGGCGCTCGATGAAATGGACCTCGGCGTGCGCGAGGACCGGATGGAGCCACTCTTCGAGCAGGGGCTCTCCATGACCGCCCGTGAGGTGCGTGGAGAACCCGAACAGCGCTCCCGCCACCGTCGAGAGGAACGCCAAGAACGCGAGCACGTAGGTCATCGCCGCGGGTGACTCGTGCACCTTGGTGGCGATCTCCGGCTTGGCGTGATCGCCCTCGAACGTGAGGAAGTAGCTCCGCCACATGTAGAACGAGGTCCCGACCGCGGCCGTGAGCCCCATCAAATAAACGACGACACCGGGGACGGCGCCGATGTTCTCGGTGTTGAACGCCTTCCAGAGGATCTCGTCTTTCGACCAAAACCCGGCAAAGAGCGGGAAGGGAGCGGCCGTGATGGCGAGGCACGCGATGAAGTACGTCTTCGCGGTGAGCGGCATGACGCGCTTGAGGCCACCCATATTGCGCATGTCTTGGGCGGCGTCGGGGTCGTGCTCGACGCCGTGCATGCCGTGAATGACCGACCCCGAACCGAGGAACAAACACGCCTTGAAGAACGCGTGCGTTATCAGGTGAAAGACGCCCGCCCAGTAGGCCCCGACGCCGACGCCGATGAACATGAAGCCGAGCTGGCTCACCGTGCTGTAGGCGAGGACCTTCTTGATGTCGTATTGGAAGAAGCCGATCGACGCAGCGAAGAGCGCCGTCGTGGCGCCCGTGAGCGCGACGACGGCAGAGGCCGTGGAGCTCAGCGAGAAGAGCCACGACATGCGCGCGATCATGTAGACGCCGGCGGTGACCATGGTGGCGGCGTGGATGAGCGCGCTCACGGGCGTGGGGCCGGCCATGGCGTCGGGGAGCCACACGTAGAGCGGGATTTGGGCGCTCTTGCCGGTCGCACCGATGAAGAAGCAAATGCACGCCAAGGTGACGAGGCTGATCCCGCCCCACACCGTCTTCGACGTGAGCGCCTCGCGGAGGACCTCTTGGCCGCGGTTGTCCTTCATCACCAACTGGTCGTGCAGTTGGCGAAAGACGAGCGTGGGTCCCACGACGGCAACGACCGTCTCGGTCCCCGCGGGCGTGAGCGCTGCAGGAATTTCTTGATCGTCGACGCCGCCGCCGGGGACGACGCGAATGGCGTGATGGCCCGGCTTCACTTCTCGCTTGACGAAGGGCGAACGGGCGAGCGGCGTCTGGGCGTTGTCGAGGTAGACCTCGGCGCCGGGGAACGCGGTGAAGGTGAGGTAGGCAGGTCCGCTCTTGGGCGAAGGGGCCTCGTGACCTGCTTCGGCATGCGGAAGCGCGTGCCCGGCTTCTTCGTGCGCTGCGTGCCCGCCTTCTTCGACGGTGACGACGCTGAGGCGCGCGAGGTTGTCCGGCTGGTAGAAGCCACCCGAAAGCCAGCTCCCGCCGAGGCCCCAGAAGATCAGCATGAGCCCCACCACGAAGCCCCAATCGCCGACGCGGTTGGTGACGAACGCCTTCATCCCGGCGCTCGCCTTTTGGTAGTCTTCGTACCAAAAACCGATGAGGAGGTAGCTGCAAAGCCCCACTCCCTCCCAGCCGAAGAACATCACCATGAACCCGTCGCCGAGCACGAGCAGCAGCATCGAGAAGACGAAGAGGTTCAGATAAGTAAAGAAGCGCCAGTAGGCCTTCTCCGTCGCCATGTAGGCAGCGGCATAAATGTGAATGAGCGAGCCGATGCCCGTGATGATGAGGATCATCACCGACGAAAGCGGGTCGAGGCCGAAGTCGAAATTGAACTCGACCGAGCCGATGCGGACCATCTGCCAGGCGTGACAATAGAGATAGCGCGCCTCGTGCGGGAGCGAGATGACCTTGGCGACGTGCGCGATCGACAGCGCGAAGGCGGCTAGCATGGCGCCGATGGCCACGAGGCTGACGCCGAAGCTCCCCACGTGGAGCTTCTTCGCGAGGGCTTGGCCGAACCCGCTGGCCTGGAGCTTTCGCCCGAAGAACAGGTTGATCACGCACCCCAAAAGGGGCATGAGCGGGATGAGCCAGAGCGTGGTCGAGAGCTCGACGTGCTGGACGGGTCCGGTGAACTCGGGCATGGCGGGAGTCGCTGCGTCGCCGCCCCTGTTGTCGAACGCTGAAAGGGAACCGCCGGCGCGCGCGAACGTTAGCGGACCTAGAACGCCGAGGTCAAGGACGAAC
>DATEMX010000196.1:0-6816 GCA_035275365.1 Polyangiaceae bacterium
AGCACTACTGCACCCGGCCACGACCAGCGACGAGGCGAGTAGCGAGACGATCGCACTCTTCAAGGCCAACGATCCTCGTCGACGGCTTTGACGGCGTCTTCCAGCGATCGCGTGGGAGCGTAGCTCATGGTTTCACGGGCGCGCCGATCGTCGACCATGCAAACGTAGCGGATGTGGTCGAGCTCGGGGGCGGGGAACGACGCGACGCGCAAGCGCCAGAGCGGCGAAAGCATCGACCGTGCGAGGGGATGGGGAATCGGCAAGCTGGGTCTGCCGGCGGCCTTGATGACGTGCGAAAGCGGCACGGGCGGCGGACCGGCGACGTTGAAGATCCCCCGCATGCCCGGCTGGAGCGAGAGCTCGATGGCGCGCACGACGTCGTCCTCGTGGATGAGCTGCATCATGGGATCGAAACCGAGGAGCGTGGGCACGACGGGCAAGCGAAGGTAGTTCGAGGGGGCGTTGCGCACGGTGCCCACGATGTGAACCGGCCGCAAAATCACCGTTTCGGTCTCAGGCCGCTTCCAGAAGAACGATTGCGCGAGCATGTCGATCTCGACCAAATCGCGAATCTCGCTGAATGCCGCACCGCCGAGGAGCGGGGCGTCTTCCGTCAAAAACTGCGCGTTTTCGGGGCGCGGGCCGTAGACGTTGGCGCTCGACAAAAGCACGAGCTTGGGAATCGAGTACTGCGCGACGTACTCCAGCACCTTCTGGAACCCGATGACGTTCCAGAGGTGGTGCTCGGCGGCGCTCGTTCGCGGATCGTGCATGACGCCGAGGTGCACCACGGCCGCGATCGGCGTCGTGCGGAAAATGTCGCGCGTCTTCTTGCGGCGGATGTCGATTTGGTGATGCTCGATGTCTTTCGGGCACCCGTCGAACGGGCGGCGGTCGAGCCCTATCACCTTGCGGTCGCGGTGGAGCTTGCGCGCAAGCCTCTTGCCGAGCCGGCCCACGATACCGGTGATGACGACGGCCGCTTCGTCGGGCGAGGCCGCGGGCGATCGGGACGGCGCACGCGAGGGCGCCGAGCGCGCGGTCTCCTGCGGCGGTACGGTCGTTTCGGCGGTCATGACGGATTCCGTAGACAGACCCATAGCTCCTTCCCCACGCTCTCGCGAGCTCAGAAAAAGGGGCTCGTTCGCTCCATGAGACCCTTGTTGAGCATCGACTGGATGGTCGCTTTGACGACCCATACTTTTTCTTCGAGGACCGCGTCGTCGTCGTCGGGATCGCCCCGGAAATGAAGCGGCTCACCGAACGCGAGCCGGTAGCGCGTCGGCAGCGGCAAGATGCCGCCCGGGAGAAGAAGTTGCGGGATGATCGGAAACGCTGGCATATGCAGCGCGCGAGCGATCGACTTCAGGTTGGCGACGCTGATGTACTGCTCCTCGGCGCCGATGACCGCGAGCGGCAAGATGGGCGTGTCGGTCTCGAGAGCGAGCCGCATGAATCCGAGGCCGAAGTCGGCGAGCTCGTAGCGATGCGCAAACGTCTTCGAGAGCCCGCGCGTTCCTTCGGGAAACACGAGGATGGGCTCGCCCCGCTGCAAGAGACGAGCGGCGTTCTCCGGAACACCCACGACCTGACCGCACTTGGAGAAGAACGTGGAGACGAACGGAAGGGTCTGCGACCACTTTTCCACCATGGCGCGCACGATGCGGGGAGGCTTGGCCTCGAGAAACACGGAGGTCGCAATGATGAGCCCGTCGATAGGGATTTGACCGGCGTGGTTGGCCACGATGAGCACGCGACCTCGGGGCAAGTTTTCGATCCCCGAAACCATCGCTCGGAAATACGAGCGCGTGAGCGGCGCGGCAGCGGCGATGACGTAGCGCACGTAGCTCGGATCCCAGCCGAAGGGGTCGACGCCGTGCGGAGCGAGCTCGCGAGCCACGTGCGCGAGCCGCTCTTCGAGCTCGGGACCCAGCAGCGAAGACGTCAGCCCTCGGACGGCTCCTTGCGCCTTATGCAAGAGCGCGCGCGCGAACGGAACCCCGTCCCTGCGTGCCAGGTCGCCGAAGCGAGCGAGCTTCTGGGTAGCCGTCATCGGAGCATCGTTGATACCCGGGTCGCCGCCCGGCAGCAATCGGGCGGCGTGAGCTTCCGCCGCTCGGCTATTCTCTGCTCCCGCCGTGATCTTCCCCCCTGCCCTTCGCCCTGGCGATCCGATCGCCGTCATCGCCCCCTCCGGCGCCGTAGGCCGCGCCCCGGCGCAAGCCGGCATCGACTGGCTCGAGACACGCTACCGGGTTCGTCACGGGCCTTCGATTTTCGCGCGCGACGGGTACCTCGCCGGCTCCGACCGAAGACGGATCCAAGAGCTCCAGGGAGCCCTCGACAGCGACGTCTGCGCGGTGGTGGCAGCGCGCGGCGGCTACGGCTTATCGCGCATCGCCCACCTCGTCGATTGGTCGCGCGCCAAGAGAGCGCCCCGGTGGATCGTCGGATTTTCGGACATCACCGCTCTTCACGTCGAGTCGTGGCGGCGCGGCCTCGCTACGGTGCACGGCTCGATGGCGTGCTCGCTTTCCCGAGCGAACCAAGCCGAACGCGCGGCGTGGCTCGCCACGCTCGAGGACCCGAGGCGCGCGCGCCGCTGGACGGGCCTCGCGCCATGGCGCAAAGGCAAGGCTTCGGGCACCCTCGTGGGAGGCAACCTCGCCATGCTCCACGCCTGTGCGGCCGCAGGGCGCCTCCGTATCCCTCGAGGCGCCATCGTGCTCATCGAGGACATCGGCGAGTACCCCTACCGCGTCGACCGCATGCTCACGAACCTCATCATCGCGGGGCATTTTGCGAAAGCCGCGGGCGTGCTCGTCGGAGACTTCACCGACTGCGCTACCGGCCCCGACGGACGCACGGTCGAAGAGGTGCTGCGCGAGCGCCTTCGATCGCTGAGCGTTCCGGTCGCCGCGGGCATGCCCGTGGGCCACGGGCACCGCAACGACGCCGTGGTGTTCGGCGCCCCCGCCGTGCTCGACGCGTCACGCGGAGTGGTCTCCGTCTTCTGACGGCGACTATGTGCGCGGCTTGTCGGCGCGCGACCCTTCGGTTTTTTCGTCGTCCTGGGCCTCTACGCCGTCGAACTCTTCTTCTTCGATGAGCTCGGCATCGTCGACCAAATCGGTGTCGTCGACCGACAGGACGTCTTCATCGTCCGCCGACGCGTGAGCGACGCCATTGCCGAGCGTAAGGTCGGTGGCGCCCTCGGCCGGCACTTCGACATCGAGCACCTCCTCGGTGGCGGACGCGTCGAGGTCGAGCGGATCATAGGACGCGGGCGGCTTCAACGTCGGTTCGCCGGGCGGGCCGAGGCTGATGCCGACGGCACTCGCCGAGACGACCGCAAGGCCCGGCTCGTCGCTCGAACCGACCTCGGGCGCCGCCACCGGCTCGCGAGCGGCCTTCTCGTCGATCGGAGCCGGCGTGATATCGTTGGGCGTCGCGACGGCTTCCTCGGGCTCGGGCGGAGCGGCTTCGACGACCACGGAGGCCGGGGCGACGACCGGCGACACGACGGGCAGGGGCGCGGCGGGCTCGTCATCTTCGATCGAGGTGCGCGAGCCCACTTCGGATTTCCGCTGCGTGAGCATGCCCGACTTCGCTCGCTCGAGACCCGCCTGTGCGTCGGGATCGCCCGGCTTCATCCGGAGCACGCGGCGCCAAGCGTCGGCGGCTTCACGAGGGTCTTGGAGCTGCTCCTCCCAGAGCTTGGCCACTTTGCGCGCGAGCTCGGCGCGCACGGCCGGGTCTTTGCCTTTCAAGATTTGGTCTTCGAAGACGTGCACCATGCCTCTGAAATCGCCGAGCTCCGTCAAGAGCAGCGACAACTCGTCCGTCACGGCGACGTCGGCGGGGGACAAGTCGTGCAGCTTCTTCAGGTCTTCGGCGGCGCCGGCTTTGTCGCCGAGCTGCTCCTTGCGCATCTTCACGCGGCGAGCCAACAGCTGGCGCACGAGAGGTCCGTCGAAGACCTCGGCGAGCACCCGCCCGATGGTCGCTTCGGCGCGCTTCAGATCATCGACCTCCATGGCCAGCTCTTCGAGGGCGTCGAGCGACGCCGCGTCGACGTGCGCAACGAGCGCGTCGCCCAGCCACCCGAACGCCTTTTCGATGTCCCCCAGATCACGCTGGGCGATCTGCGCGGCGCGGCGCAAGAGGAGGCCCCGCGTACGACCCCCGTCCCGCGAGCCTTGCCCACCGCCCGAGAGCGCTTCGGCCAGCGTTCGCCGAAGGGCAGTTCCCCCTCGCTCGCGATCGCCCTGCGTCGCCGAGAGCTCGAGCGCCATGAGCGTTTCTTCGGGTACCCCCGCCGATAGCGCGAGCTCGTAGAAGCTCTTGGCACGTTCGGGAACGCCACGCTGCGCCGCCACCTGCGCGGCGCGCGACAGCGCCGAAAGACGATCCGACGGCACCTTGCAGCGACCGACCTGGCGCTCGTAGACGTCGATGACGGGCCCAGGCGAATCGACGAGCTTGGCGAGACGCTCGAGGAGCGGCTCGACTTGCAAGGGCGGCACGCTCCCGAGCCCCATCTCACCGTGTTGCTGCGCATCGGTGGGCTCGACACCCGCGTTGACGAGCACCTCGGCCTGCCTCACCAGCTCGGCCGCGCGATCGGGCCCCGTGAGGTCATGTGCCAAGAGGTCGTGCGCCACCGACAGCGCTTCGAGGTCTTTCAAGCGAGCTGCAATCTCTTCGAGCTTCTCCGCGAGGGCTTGGTCGGCCCCCTTCGAGCGCGCCAGCTCCGTCGCCACCTTCACGGCCTCTTCGTCGCGGCCTACGCCGAGGAATCGATCGAACGCGCTGCGCAGCGCCTCGTTCCTCTTTGGCGTCGGGGCCGATTCGCCGTGCCACTCGACCAGCTTGGCCGCGACGATGCCCTTCCACCCGAGCCGGTCGGCGAGTTCCACGTACGCTTCGCGGCAGGGGCCATCGCCGCTGTCGGCGGGACCGGCGAGCGCCGCCAGCGCTTCGTCACCGCGTTCGAGCTTGGTCACCAAGATGTCGGCGCGCTTGCGCGTCAGAGCGGAGAGCTCGTCGTCGTCCCCTTCGATCTCGATGAGTGCTTGCAAGAGCTCCGCGACGCGAGGCCAATCTTGAACCTTCTCGCAGAGCACCTGGAGGCGCGACATGGCTTCGAAGTCTTCCGCGTCGAGCGATCGCACCAAATCGAGCGCGCGAATGGCGCGTTTCGCGTCGTCGAGCGGCCCCTCGTAGAGCGACGCCAATTTCTGGGCGAGCTCAAGCTTTTCGGCATCTTCGGTGACGATTTCGAGCTCTCGTTCGAGCGCTTCGGCGAGGCCCTTCTGATTGTCGCGCTTCTCTTCGAGCTCGGCGACGCACCGCACCGCCTCGCGGTTTTTCGGATCGACGTCGTCGAGGATGAAGAGGTAGCGAGCGATCGCCCCTTCGGCGTCGTCGAGCGGACCGGCGAGGAGCTTCGCCTCACGGAGGGCGATGGCCACCTTCTCGTTAGCGGCCCTCGCGATCGCGACGAGCCGGTGGAGGAAGTCCTTCGTCGCTTCGTGCTCGCCACGCGACTCGGCATCGTCTGCCAGCTTGGCCAGGATCTCGGCGTCGTCGCCGTCTTCGAGCGCCGAGAGGAGCGTTTGCCGCGCCGCGTCTTTGTCGCCGAGCCGCTCGGCCTGGAGCGTCGCGTTGCGCTTGCGAAGCGCCGCCCGCTTCGTCTTGTCGTCGAGCTTTTCCGCGCGCGACAAGTGAAACGAAGCCAGGTCGGTAAAGCGCGCCGCCTCGGTGTACCGCTTCTCCACTTCGGCGGCGTAGTCGTCGTTATTGGGATCGAGTCCG
Organism: Polyangiaceae bacterium; assembly: GCA_035275365.1. Taxonomy (GTDB): domain Bacteria; phylum Myxococcota_A; class Polyangia; order Polyangiales; family Polyangiaceae; genus DASWDH01. Next base: position 5,818 of record DATEMX010000196.1, read on the forward strand.
CTCGCCGACTCGAGGTATCGTAGAGCGTTGACGTCGTCGCCGGCTTTGACGAGCATGTCCGAAGCGCGCACCAAGAGCGCGGCTCGAGCCTTGGCGTCGGCGGTGAACTCGGCGCGCTGTCCCACGGCAAACGCCGCGCGGCCCCACTTCTCGGCGGAGACGAGGCAACGCTCGGCTGCCTCCCAATTCTTCGCGCTGGCATCGGATTCGGCCGCGAGAACATAGGCCTCGCCGGCCTCGGCGGCTCGGCCCTCTTTCTCGTACAGGTCGCCCATGCGCACGTAAAGCGCCGCGCGACTGCTCTTGTCGCCGATGGCGCCGGCATTCTCCGCGATGGCCTCACATGCAAGGTCTTTGCGACCGCCCTTTTCGAAGAGCTTGAGGGCCGCCGAAAGGGGCGCCTCGTCGCCGGCGAGCAGCGAGGCGATGCGCGCCCACGCCTCACCTGCCGACGCGAAGTCCTTGCGCTTGACCTCGTGGAGCTGAGCCAGCTTCTTCTCGAGGGCAACGCGATCCTCGACGTCGGACGTCGCCGACGCTTCTTGTTCGAGGACGAGCGCCAATTCATCCCAACGCCCGCCCCGCTCGAGGAGGCGCCGGAGGTGGTCGCGCGCCGAGACGTCGCCGCGGTCGAGCGAACAGATTTGCTTCCACGCTTGGACGGCGGTCTCCAGATCGCGCAGCTGCGTTTCGCAGAGCCCAGCCACCTCGAGGAGCTGTTGTTTGCGCGTTTCGGGCGTCGTGTTGGGGGCGCGCACCGCTTGCATGAGAACGTCGCGAAGCTCGGCGTACTGGCGCTTGGTCCGCAGGTAGTCCTCGACCCAAGCCAGGGCTTCGGGGTGGGCCGGATCGAGCGCCAGCACTTCTTTGTATTTGCCGAGCGCTTGCGGCTTTTGGCCTTTGGTGACGAAGACGGACGCCTCTTGGACGGCGCGCATGACCTGATCGGTCCGAAACTGAGCCTGCGACCCCTCGGTCGTCGTCATGGGCAGCGGCGGC
>DATEMX010000197.1:0-4400 GCA_035275365.1 Polyangiaceae bacterium
ATCGACGGCCGCGCGTAGGCGATGAGATCGCGCGCGAAGCGCAGAATTCTGCCGGCCGCGTCGCCGATGCGTCGCAGGCGCTCGATGTCGTTCGGATCGCCGTGATTCTTCTCGGCCTTGGCGCGCAAATACTCGGAGTAGCCGACGATGGACGTGAGGGGGTTATTGAGCTCGTGGACTACGCCTGCCGCGATTTGCCCGAGGCTCGCGAGCTTTTCGGTTTGGATGATCTGGCCCTTCAGCTCGAGCGACTCGCGGCCCTTGCTGCTGACGAGGCGGGTCGTTCGCAGAGCGCTGGCGAGGACGTCGGCGACACGTGCCAGGAACAAGAGAACCGGTGTGCCGTCGCGCAGCGAGGCCTCGTTGTCGGAGGCGATGTGCAGTCGAATGCCCTCGTGCTCACCGGTCATGTCGAGCACACGTTCGTGGCAGAACTCCGGAAAGAGCCGCTCGGGACAAGGGCCGACGTCGAGGGTCGCGCCTTCGCGCACGGTGCGTACGACCTTGCCGGCCAGCGCGTGCTCGGTGCTCATCGTCTCGCGCATCGAAAGGCCGAACGCGTAGCTCGGCAGGACGGACTCGAGCGATTCGACGAGCGAACGCGTGACCGCCTCGGGGCCGTCTTCGATGGGCAGGTCGCAAGCGATGGTCAAGAGGCGGCTCAGCCACCCCGCGGGGATGTCGTTGCCCACCGGGCGGGACTTGGTCTTTGTCTCGTCGAACCTTTCACCGAAGGCGCGCTGCCGGGGCCCCGACGAAGGGTCGGTCGAAGGACGCGAGCGCGGGCGTCTCACGAGCGCCCCCGCGTGGGTTCGGAACCCGCGGCAGCCGCCGGTTCGGTTTCTTCACTGGCTTTGTCGAGGTCCAGAATCTTGGCGGCTCCGACGTAGCTCTTCGTTTCGTATTTGGTGATCTTGCCTATCTTGCGGACGATTTCGGCCATGCGTTCGGCCTCGTTGACGATGACGTGGGCCGCCGAGAAGGCGGGGCTGTCGCGATCGAGGCGCCTCTTCAGAAGCTCGGCGTAGCCCATCACGCTGGTGAGCGGTTGGTTGAGCTCGTGGGCCGCTGCGCCTGCGAGCTCCGCGATGATCGCTTGCTTCTCGCGTGCGCGGAGCTCTTGCTGCGCCGCCGCGAGGCGCTCTTGCATCTGCAAACGCTCGCGCAGGTCGGTGAAGAGGCCCACCGAGGCGACGGGCTTGCCGTCGTCGTAGATGAGCGCGGCAGAAAGCGAGACGGGTACGCGCTCTCCGCCTTTGCCCAACATGTCGCACCGATAGTCTTCGAGTCGACCCGTTCCCCCAAACATTTCCGATTTGATGAGACGCATGACTTCTCTGGCAACCCCGGGGGGATACAACTGGGAGACGTTGATTTTTCCCACGACTTCTTCTGGCGGGTAGCCGTAGCAGCGCTCCGCGGCGCGGTTGAACAAGAGCACGCGGCCGCGCATGTCGGCCGCGACGATGGCGTCGACCGAGCTGTCGATGACGCGCTCGAGAAACTCTTTGGTTTGCTTGAGCTCCGCCTCGGTTGCGCGCTCTTGGGTGACGTCGCGAAACGTGAACAAGATGGCGTTTTCCTCGCGGAGCACCGAGCTCGTGTTGACGCTGAGGAGCACCACGGCGCCGTCTTTGCGGCGAATGCGGATGTCGACGCCCTGGGGATAGATGCCCTTTTGGAAGCCGAGGCGAATGCTGTGAGCGCGCTCGCGCTCGTCTTCGGCGAAGAGATCGCCGAGGGTTCGACCGATGAGGTCGCTCTCGCCGTGGCCGGTGATCTCTCGCGCGCGCGGGTTCGAAAAGAGCAGCTTGCCTTCGCTGTCGATGACCACGATGCCGTCGGCCGCGCTCTCGAAGAAGTCCGCGTAGCGCTGGAGCGTCTTCAGGCGCCGTTCGGCCTCGAAGCGGGCAAAGGTTATCTGCTGCGTTTGATCGCGAAGGCTCTGGAGCACGCGGGCGTTGCGGAGAGCGATGGCCGTAGCGTTGGCGATGGTTCTATAGAGCGAGAGTTCGTGCGCACCGAACGCCAGCACGTGCCTCGCGCGCAAGAAGAGGACCCCCATCGGCTTGCCCTCGAAGAGGATCGGCAAGAGCGCGAGCGAGCTGAAGACCGCGGCCGGCAGCCCCTTGCGCACGACCTCGAGCAGCGGATGCGTTTGCGTGTCGCGGATGACGAGCGGCTCGCCGGATGCCATGACCTCGCGGATCTCCGGATATTGATTGAGGTCGATGGGCAGGTCGCGCAGGTGAACGTCGTCGCTCGCGGCGACGACGTAGCCAACGTCGCCTTCGTCGCGCACGAGCACGATGCTGCAGCGCTCGACCTTGGCGACCTCGGCGATGCGCCGAACGACGGTAAAGAGAATGTCGCGGAAATCGAGGCTCGAGGAGAGCGCTTGGGTCAGCTCGAGGACGACTTGAGCGTCACGCTCGCGTCGGGCCAAGGCGTCGACGTACTCGCGAACGCGAAGCTGTCCGCGCACGCGCGCGATGACCTCGCTCGGCCGGCAAGGCTTCTTGATGAAATCATCGGCGCCCGCCGCGAACGCGCGCGTGGGCTCATCGTCGCCCTCGAAGCTCGTCATCACGATGACGGGTGTGTCACGAAGCGCGGGCCGGGCCCGAATGGCGCGCAGGATCGCGTAGCCATCGGGATCGGGCATGATCAAATCGAGCAGCACGGCGCTCGGCAGCTGACGCGTCAACCATTGGAGCGCATCTGTGCCGTTCGAGACGGAAGTCGCTTCGAGGTCGGCGGCGGCGAGGGCGTCGCACAAAGTTCGTCGAGAGGCCGCGTCGTCGTCGACTACCAGGACCGGCGCGCCTATGGCCACGAATCTTAGGTTAGCGCCGAATGTTGCCATTAGAAAAGCGAACCTTGCGGTGGATCGGTAGGTGGTTCGCGCGGTGTGATGCCTAGGTGCAGGTAGGCCTTGCGCGTCGCCACGCGCCCGCGCGGTGTGCGGCCGAGCATGCCTATTTGCAAGAGGTACGGCTCGTAGACGTCCTCGATGGTGTCGCGCGGCTCGGAGAGGGCGGCTGCAATGGTCTCGACACCTACTGGTCCGCCATCGTAGGTGTCGATGATGAGGCGGAGCAGCCTGCGATCCATCTCGTCGAGCCCGGCGCCGTCGATCGCGAGACGCTCGCTCGTCATGCGCGCGATTCCGGGGTCGATGTGGCCCGATCCTTTGACTTCGGCGAAGTCGCGCGCTCGGCGAAGCAAGCGGTTGGCGACGCGGGGCGTGCCGCGCGAGCGCTGCGCAAGCTCGAGCGCTCCGGCCTCGTCGATGGGCGTGCCGATCTTTCGGGCGCTCCGCGTCACGATCTGCGCGAGGTCGGAAACGGGGTAGAAGTCGAGGCGCATCGTGTACCCGAAACGCGACAAGAGCGGTGCCGTGAGGAGCCCGGTTCGGGTGGTCGCGCCCACGAGCGTGAACGCCGGGATCGGTAGCTCGTAGGTGGCTGCGTAGGGCCCTTCGCCCGTGGTGATGTCGATCTTGAAGTCCTCGATGGCCGGGTAGAGGCTCTCTTCGACGACCGGTGTGAGCCGGTGAATCTCGTCGATGAAGAGCACGTCGTTCGGCGCGAGCTTGGTCAAAAGGCCGGCCAGGGCGCCCTTGTGCTCGATGGCAGGGCCCGACGTCGTGTGGGCCTGGACGCCCATTTCGCGCGCGATGATGTACGCGAGCGTGGTCTTGCCGAGGCCAGGAGGACCGCAAAAAAGAATGTGATCGAGCGGTTCGTTGCGGCGCCGCGCGGCTTCGATGAAGACGCGCAGGTTGTCTTTGTGGTGGTCTTGCCCGATGTACTCGTCGAGGGTCGTCGGTCGAAACAACCTGTCGAAGCGTGCGTCGTCACCGTGCTGGGCGCCGCCGAGAACGCTCCGCTCGTCGGGGAGGGGCAACTCGGGGCGTGGGGCGGACTTCTTCATCGGGCGAAGGAGAGTGAGCGAGGCAGGCGCTACGCTTTGGCGGCTAGTCTTACCTCGAAAAGGGGCGTACCGCGATCGGTTCGGTTCACGCGGAAGGTGCCGCCGTGCAACTCGACGATGGAGCGAGCGAGGCTCAGACCGAGGGTGAGCCCGCCGTAGCGCCGTCGGCCCGCGGCGAGGGGATCGGGCGAGAGAAGGCGCTCGAGCTCCTCGGGCGGGATGGTCCCGCTCCGCGCCTCGATTTCGACGACGATGCCGCGAGCCCCGTTGGGCAGCAGGTCGTTTTTTGCCCGGAGCTCGATGGGTCGAACGGTGCCCGCGGGCGAGAGCACCGGTTCACCGGACCGCGCCGAATACCAGAGGATCGCGAGGAAGGCCTGGGTGAGGCGGGCCTCGTCGCCGGCGACCAAGAAGAGCCGATTCTCGAGGTCGATGTCGAACTCGAGGGGACGCGCCGCCGCCAA
>DATEMX010000198.1:0-6113 GCA_035275365.1 Polyangiaceae bacterium
GCCGGCGGCGGAGAAGCCCGCTGCCGAGAAGCCGGCCGTCGGCTCGGCCGACTTCAACCCCTGAGGGCACGCGGCCGCGGGGTGATACGGCCATGGACGTCCAAGCGCGGGCGCGCTAAACCGCGGCTTCGCTATGACCAAAAGCCGCGACAACGGCAACACCCTGGGAGCGGAAGAAGCCATCATCGCCGCGCGAGCAGCGAAGGCGGAGGCCATCCGGGCAAGGGGCGAGAACCCGTTCGCCAACGACCTTTCACCAGCTCCGCTCGTCGGCCTCGGCGATTTGCGAGCGCGGTTTGCCAGCGCCAAGCAAGAAGGCGCCAAATACGAGCCCGAAGCGGTGAAGGGGCTCGCCGGCGGAAGATCGGTCCACGTGGCCGGGCGCGTCATCGCCGTGCGTGGATTCGGCAAGGCGACCTTCATCCGTCTTCGCGACGGGCAGGGCGAGATGCAGCTCTTCTGTCGCAGCGATTCGCTGGGTGACGCCTTCGCGCGCCTCGGCGAGATCGAGGTCGCCGATTTCGTCGAGGCCGAAGGCCTCCCCATGGTCACCAAGACGGGCGAGCTCTCCATCGAGGCGTCGTCGATCCGCATGCTCACGAAGGCCATGCGGCCCCTCCCCGAGAAATGGCACGGCCTCACCGACGTCGAGCTTCGCTACCGCCATCGCTACGTCGATCTGGTGGCGAACACCGAGGTGAAGGAGCTCTTCGTGGCCCGCTCGCTCGTCGTGCGTGAGCTGCGCCGATACCTCGACGATCTCGGCTACCTCGAGGTGGAGACGCCGACGATGCACACCGTCATCGGCGGAGCCACGGCCAAGCCCTTCGTAACCCACCATAACACGCTCGACATGCGCCTGTTCATGCGCATCGCTCCCGAGCTATATTTGAAGCGCCTCGTCGTGGGCGGGCTCGACCGCGTCTACGAGTTCGCGCGCTGCTATCGCAACGAAGGCATTTCGACCAAGCACAACCCCGAGTTCACCCTGCTCGAGGCCTATTGCGCGTACGCCACCTACGAGACCCTGCAGAACCTCGTGGAAGACATGCTGCGCACCGTCGACGACAAGCTCGCCCGAGCGATGCCCGAGCCGCACGCGCGCTGGAGCGCGGCGCGAACGTTCACCCTCGCCGAGCCGTTCGCGCGGGTGCCCATGAAGATCGCCGTCCTCTCGGCGCTCGAGCGGGCCGGCCTGCCGAGCGACGTCCCCCAAGAGATCCGCAAGGGCACCTCGCGCATCAAAGAATGGGCGCAAAAATCGGCCCGCGCCAAGTCGGTCGATTGGAGCAACTTTCACAAGGCGATGGCGAAGGCCAAAAGCGACGGTGAGGCGCTCTTTTTGGCATACGAATTCCTGGCCGAACCCTTCTACGCCGAAGACTACCGCTCGGCCGATGGTTCGAAGAGCCTACCCGTCTTCACCGTCGATTATCCGTACGAGGTGTCGCCCCTCTCGCGCAAGAAAGACGCCGATCCGACCCTCGTCGACAGGTTCGAGCTCTTCGTCAATCGCATGGAAGTGTGCAACGCTTTTTCCGAGCTCAACGACCCGGCCGATCAGGCCGCGCGCTTTCGCGATCAGGTCGAGCGCAAGGCAGGGGGCGACGAAGAGGCGATGGACTACGACGAAGACTACATTCGCGCGCTCGAGCACGGGCTTCCGCCGACGGCCGGGCTCGGCATGGGCATCGAGCGGCTCGTGATGACGCTGACCGCCCAGCCGTCGATCCGCGAGGTGATTCTCTTTCCGCTCCTTCGATCCGAAAAGCCCGTGGCCACGTGAGCAATCGGTCTCCCCAACCGGCGAGCGAACTGCGGCTGCTGATCCGCCTCCTTGCCGCTTTTTTCGGCGTCGTTCACGTCATTTTGGCGTGGCTCGCGAGCCGCCTTCCCGCCGTGCATGGGATGACGTTCAAGTGGAAGCACGAGGCCATCCGCTACGGCGCCGCGGGGACGGCGGTGTTCTTCGCCATCCTTCTCGTGCTCGCCCTCATGCCGCTCTTCTTCGATCGCCTCGAAGGCCGGAGCTTCCGATCGTTCGTGGCCACGCGCCACGTGCGCGCCAGCAAGAGCGGATTTCTCACCGTCATCTCGGTGCTCTCGATCCTGGGCGTCGCCGTGAGCTCGTGCGCCCTCTGCGGCGTCACCTCGGTGATGGGCGGCTTCGGGCAGGACTTGAAGCGTAAGATCCTCGGCAACAACGCGCACATCACCATCGACACCGGAACCTTGGGGGGATTCGGCGACTACCAAGACATGCTCGATCGCGTTCGCTTGGTCGGCGGTGTCGACGCCGCGACGCCCGTCGTTCGCGGCGAAGGCATGGCTTCGTCGGCTTCGAACACGTCGGGGGCGCTCGTGCGTGGCATCGATCCGGGATCGATCGGAACGGTGATCGACCTCATCCACAACATCGAGGTCGGCCGGTTCGACTACCTCGAGCACCCCGAGAAGCTGACGCGCTTGCCGGCCGAGGAGGTCATCGGCCTCGGCCCCGGCGGCGAGCCCTATTTGAAAGGGCCCGATTTGAGCTTCGGCGGCTCCGATCTCGATCCCAGCGTCAAGGAGGCCCTGCAAGGGCCGCCCGTGTATCCTGGGCTCGTCGTGGGGCGCGAGTTCGCCAAGTCGCTGCACGCTTACGTGGGCGATGAAATCACGCTCATCTCGCCGCTCGGCGATCTGGGACCCATGGGTCTCTTGCCCCGCGCGCGGCGCTTTCGCATCGCCGCCATCTTCTACAGCGGCATGTACGAATACGACGCTACGCACGTGTACATGACGATGCCCGATGCACAGAAGCTCTTCTCCATGGGCGAGCACATCAGCGCGGTGGAGGTGAAGGTCGCCGAAGCCGAGAAGGCGAGCGAGCTGCGCGCCGCCGTGGAGCACGCCGCAGAGCGCCCCGATTTGCGGGTGCGCGACTGGCGCGAGCTCAACAAGAACCTCTTCAGCGCGCTCAAGCTCGAGAAGTACGCGACGTTCATCATCCTCTCCATCGCCATCCTCGTGGCGAGCTTTTGCATCATCTGCACGCTGCTCTTGATGGTCACCGAGAAGGGCAAAGAGATAGCCATCTTGAAGGCCGTGGGAGCGACCGACCTCGCCATCCTCCAGGTGTTCATGACCGAAGGCGTCATCATCGGCGCCATCGGCACCGTGCTGGGGGTGGTGACGGGCTTCGTCTTCTGCAGCTCGCTCTCGATCTACGGAGTGCGGCTCGATCCCGAGGTCTACTACATCGATCGCCTCCCCGTTGCCGTCAACGCGAGCGACTATCTCGCTGTTGCCGCGGCGGCGCTCTTGATCTGCACGATCTCCACCATCTACCCTGCGAGGGCGGCTTCGCTCCTCCGGCCTGTCGATGGTCTACGGTGGGAATAGGGGTCTGATTTGGGCACGCTCGTCTCGGTACGCAACGTTCACAAGTCGTTCGATCACATGGGCAGAAACCTCGAGGTTCTGCGGGGGATCGATCTCGAGATCGAAGAGGGCGAGGTCGTCGCCATCGTCGGGCCTTCGGGCGCGGGCAAGAGCACGCTGCTCCATTGCATCGGCACGCTCGATCTCCCGACCACGGGCCAGATCACCCTCGCGGGCGAGGACATTACCCAACTCGGAAAGACGCGCGCCCGCAAGCTCGCGGCGCTGCGCAATCGGACCATCGGTTTCGTCTTTCAATTTCACCACCTGCTCCCCGAGTTCAACGCGCTCGAGAACGTAGCGATGCCGGGGCTCATTCAAGGCAAGAGCCCGAGCGAGATGGAGGGGCCCGCGCGCGCGCTCCTCTCGGAGGTGGGTCTCGCCGAGCGCCTCACACACCGCCCGGGCGAGCTCTCCGGCGGCGAGCAGCAGCGCGTTGCCTTGGCGCGCGCGCTGGTGCTCGCTCCGAAGCTTCTTTTGGCCGACGAGCCGACGGGCAACCTCGACACCGCCACGAGCTCGGCGATGCACGATCTCTTCTTCGCCATCAACCGCGCGCGCGGGACGACCATCGTCGTCGTGACCCACAACGGCAGCTTCGCCGAGCAGATGCCCCGCGTCGTCCACTTGCGCGACGGGCGCGTCGAGCGCGACGTTCGGCGCACGGCCGGCGCAGCGCTTCCCCCCGAGGCTTCCGCCGTGGTCCAATAGGTTGCTGGTGGGCCGTGCAGGATGACGAGACCGAGTCGCGGATCATGATTTGCAGAAAGCGGCGACGCGTTGCCAGACGCTCGCCGCGGACCGCGTGGTCACGAGCTGCATGTGATCGGGGGCGGCTCCGCCGTCGTCGGCGCGCCGCACGAGCTCGAAGGTGACGCGTTCGGCCGGCGCGTTCTGGATGAAGCGCGCTGCGCCCGACGGCGTGCAGCGGTAGGAATCGCCGACAGAGGCGATGGAGAGCACGGGGACCTTGAGGCGCGACATGGCCCGCATGTAGTCGATCGAGAGGTCTTCGTTCGTCCAGTGATCGCGCTGCCACCAACCCGTCCAATTCGCCACGAAGGGAGCCGCTTCGTCGTCCGAACCGAATCCGAGCGCGCGCGCGGGAAAAAAACCGCGCGCGCGGGTCGCGAGTTGGCAAAACCGCGTGAAGCCGCCTTTCTTGGCACGCAGGAGCGGGTTTTCTTCTTGCGTGGGGAGCCAAACGTTGGTCGCGAGCGCAACGATGGCGTCGGGCTCGACTTGCGCGGTGGTCGTCGAGGCGATGGCGACCTGCGCCCCGAGCGAGTGACCGACGATCGTGATCCTATCGTTCGGGTAGCGATCGCGCGCGGCACCGAGCAGCGCCGGGAGGTCCTCCTTCACGAGGTCGTCGAACGTCCACACCGACGTCTTCGAAGCCGCGGGGCCGCTCTCGCCGTGGCCACGGAAGTCGAGCGCGAGGGTACGGATTCCGCAGTCGGTCAGCATCGAGACGACACCTTGCTCGCGCGGCGAGTTCCAGATGCGGCGCGATGCCATGCTGGAGTGGAGCAAGATCGCGGTGCCCGCGGCGATTCTGCCCGTGGGATGTCGCGCCTCGACCGTGAGCGCACGCCCTGAAGCGGTGGCCAGCGTGATCGTCTCGCCGGGTGCGATCGACGCGAAAGGTTGACGGCGTTGGGGTCGAAGGGTTCGCATCGCTCAATCGACGGGGAGCACGACGATCTCGTCGCCGCGCTCGACTCCCAAATGCCGCGCTACGTGCGCCTCCAGTGCGACTCCCCCCCCGCCGACGTCGGTCACTGCTCCAATAACGACCCGGATGAACGGCGACGTCTCGAGCTCCCTCGCGCACAGATGTCGCGGCGCAGGGCCGCTCCTCGGGGCATCGACGATGTGGGCGATCTCGACCTTCTTCGTGCGCGCGATGAGCGTGACCTCGTCGGTGCTCGCGGTGAAATGAGGACCGCCGTCGAAGGGATCGATGCGGCTCGCGTAGCGAAACCCGATTCGCTTGAGCAGCTTCTCGACGCCGCGGGTTTGGAGCCCGACCTTGCCGACGACGTCTTGCGCGTCTTGAGGCAAGAGCGACGCGTAGACGCCGCTGTCTGGAAAGAGGCTCTTGATGAACTCTTTGTTCTTCTTCGAGAGAAAATCGGCCTCGGCGTAGGACAACCCCGTGAAATGCCGGCCGAGCGCTTCCCAGAGGTGGCTCGTGCCGTCGCTCTCGAGCGGAGGCAAGAGCTCGGCGAGGAGCTGGTCACGGAAGAGGCTCCTGTGCGTCGCGATGAAGAGGAAGCGAACGTAGGAGATGAGCTGCCCCAGCCGCTCGGGAGCCTTTCGGTATTCGGGCCTCACGATGAGGCCACCTATCTCGGTGGGCCCGTTGTACGAGTAGCCGATGCGCAGCAGCGTGTGCGTGAAGTGCTTGTCCAACGTCTGCGAGTACTTCTGCTCGTCGGCGACGTCGAAGTAGATGTAGGGCGCGTCGCGCCTGCCGAGCTGAGCGATGATCATCGAGGTGCCGACCACCGTCTTTTTGGCGAGATCGAGGAGCACGAACACGTATTCGCGTTTCTTGGGGTCCTTCACTTCGCCCGCGAAGCTTCGCTGGGAGAGATCGATGATTTCGCGAATGGCGCCGCGGTCGTCGGGCAAGTTGACCGTGTCGAGGTGTCGCGCGACGGAGAGGAGCTCGTCTTCGTCCG
>DATEMX010000199.1:0-2547 GCA_035275365.1 Polyangiaceae bacterium
GCCGCCCTCGCCTACCTGCGTGCTTCGGAGGTATCCGAAACGGTCCGAGACAAGGTCGAGCTCCTCGATCACGCCGTTGCGCGATCACCCGCGCTCGAAGCACCCCGCTGGGCGCGTTTCGCGCTTCGTCTCGATCTCGCCGATCCGAAGGGCGCTATGGCCGACGCCGAACACCTCGAAGCGGCCGCGCGTGGCGCGCACCTTCGCCACGAAGTGTGGCGGCGCGCCGCCGAAGGGTTTCTCGCGTGCGGGCACCACGCCAAGGCGGTTACGCTGTTCGAGCGCTCGCTCAGGTACATGCCCGACAACCCGACTGCCGTCGCCGGGCTCGCGCGGAGCCTCCTTTTGGCCGGTCGAACCGGGCGTGCGCTCGACTTGATGGCGCGCGCCGTAGAGCTTGGCGAACGCAAGGGCAAGCCCGCCTACGACGCTGTGTTGACACTCGCGCGCGCGCTCGCCGATTCGGCCGGCGATCTGCCGCATGCAGTGGCTCGGCTCCGTTCGATCCCCGCCGGTGAGCCCGAAAGCCTCGACGCGCGCGGGCTCGAGGGTCGCTACCGCGAAGCGCTCGGCGATCTCGCCGGAGCTTCGATCGCTTTCGCCCACATGCGTGACACCATCGAGCTGGCCAAGGAGATCGACGCCCCGCGCGCCGCCGCGTGGCTCGTCGAAGCCGCCCGGTTCGAACGCTCGATCAAAAAAGACACGCTCGCCGCGCAGCGCCATCTCGCCGTTGCGCTCCAGCTCTTGCCACGCGATGCCAAGGTCCTCGCCCTCTTCCGCGACGTCGCCGTCGAAGCCGCGTCCTCGGCACCTGCGGTGCACCCCCAGGTCGACCCATTCTCCGCTGAGGCTTCGCGTCCGCCCGAGCGCGAACGCGGACGGCCCAACGACGAAGAGCTCGCACAAGCGCTCTCCGATCGCCTGCGGGGCGACCCGGCCAATGCGGCCGTCGCGATCGAGCTCGCCGACGTGCTCGCGCGCCTTGGTCGTGACCTCGAGCTCTTCGCTCTGCTCTCGGCCCGCTTGGAAGACGCGACCGGCGACGAACACGCCGTCCTCGTCCCTCGGCAAATCGCGGTGCTCGAGCGGCTCGTCTCCGACGCGCGCCAAAACGAACGCCACGAAGAAGCGAAGCTCTACGGCGACGTGCTCGCGCGCCTCAGGTGACGGGGCGCGCCCCGGGCGCCCAAACGGCAACGCTTTCGGCGCGAGCCACGCGAAGGACGCCGCCCGTATCGTCCCATGCGATTGCCCAGACGAGCGCCGTATCGTCGTCGTCGTTCGCGACACCGAGGTCGGCCACGATTTCCACGGCGCCCTCGGCGGAGGCGCGCACCAGACGATTCGTTTCGTCTTCGCCGAAGGCTCCGGCCAAAAGGAGGGGCGCGTCGTGGGTCGCGCCCGCAAAGGTGCCACACACCGCGCCGCGCGAACCTGCCAAGCGGAGAAAATGCCGCCCGTCACGCGCGAGCACCACGCCGAGATCGTCACCGATCGCAACGGCGGCCCCCGCCTCGGCGAGCCAGAACCTGCTGGTGACCGAGAGCGAGAGATCGACCGCAATCGGCTGCGAAAACCAGCGAACGCCGTCGCTCGAAGCCAGAAGCTCGAAACCGACCGAAGCCCGCGCGAGCGCCACGCGCGTCCCATCGGGGCGCACGTATCCCGCCAAGATCGTCCGATTCGCCCCCGAGAATCGCGCGTCGATCGAGGTCGAGAGCTCCGCGCGCACGCCGCCCGCCCAAGCGAGGTCTCGCGGCGATGGCTTCCTTTCCGTCCAAGGAGCCTCGGCCCAACCCAAAGCGGGTGGCGGGAGCACGTCTGTATCGAAGAGGAGCGTGTCCTCGAAATCACCTTCGTCGTCGGCGTCGAGCGCGGGCAAATCCTGATCGAGCGAGTTCTCGATGGGGTCCGTCGTGCCCTCCTCGCCGGCGTCGTCGGAAGAAGAAGGCATGTCCTCGTCGAGATCGACGTCGCCCTCTCCGGCGGAAGGCGGATCGCAGTCGAGCGACTCGTCGGTTACCTCTTCGACCAAGTCGAGATCGGCCTCGCCGACGTCTGCTCCCCTCTGCTCGTCGGCTCGATCCTCTTCGCCTTCGCTCTGCTCATCTTCGCCTTCGCTCTGCTCATCGGCGATCTCGGCACCCTCGTCGATCTCGAGATCGTCGGCCGACGCGTCGTCGAGCGATCGCTCGCCCTCGTCGCCCGAGGCGATGTCATCGGAATCGAGCTCGTCCGGATCGGGTTCGTCATCGTCGCCGTCGAGAGGCGGCAGCTCGGTCAACCAATCCTCCACCTCGCTCTTCATGCGCCGGTTATGATACCCCGGTCTTCGAGAAACCCCACCCGCGCGCATGCGAATCCCTCCTTCGTCGCTCCCCGCCGCCAGCGCTGCTCAGCCCGAAGCCAGGCGCGGCGCCGAAATGCTCCTCGACGAGCTCGTCTTTCGCCGTATGCGGGTTTCGACACGCGAGGTCGTTTTCGTCAAGGGGGTGATCGAGGCGAGCGAGGGCCTCGCCGCCGTTTTTGCGGAGCATGGAGGCG
>DATEMX010000200.1:0-5236 GCA_035275365.1 Polyangiaceae bacterium
CATCGGGCGACCCGGCCGGGCGCACGGCCGTCTCGGCGAGCGCGCGTGCGCCCGCGGCGTCGCCGTTGGCAAGAAGCGCTGCCGCCAAGCCCACCCGCGCGAGCCGACCCGCTCTCGGATTTTCGAGTCGTTCGGCGAGGCGGATCGCTTCCTCGAACTGGGCTTTGGCTTCTGCGACCTTGCCGACGCCGAGAAGCGCCGACCCCAAGTTCGATCGCGTGCGCACTTCACCGAGAGCGCGCTTGCCCGTCGCCTGGTGGAGCGAGAGCGCCGTCGCGTGACTAGCCCATGCCTCGCGCGCATTGCCGCGCGCCATCGCCAACGCGCCCAAATTGTTCCAAGCTTCCGCCTCGCCGACCAGATCGTCGACCAGCTCGGCCTCTTTGAGCGCGCCCTTCATCATCGCTTCGGCGCCGAGGTCGTCGCCGCGCTCGAGCCGCCGAAGCGCCTCGGCGTTGAGCCTCTCGGCGGGCGTGAGCGGAGGCTGTGCCTTGGGTCCTCCACACGCGAGCGTGAAGATGCCCGCCGCCACCAAGCCCGCTCTGCCGAAGTGCGGCATCATCAGGGCGTCCCTGCGTCTGCCGGGAAGTCAGCGCGACGGGCCCCGAAGGTCGACGGCGGTCGCACCTCGGCTTCGGTGTGAGGTGCGATCCGATCGGGCATCGTCGATCGCAGCAGGAAATTCTTTTGTGCCGCTTCGACCAGCCGATTAGTCTCGTCGAGGGACACGTCGGCCTTGCGCGCGAGCTCCGGAGCGTACGACGACGCCACGCGCAGCTCTCGCACGAGCTCTTCGGTGGTGGCGAGCGTGCGCTCGGCGGCCCCGACGACGCGGGGCACCGAGTCGAGCGCCTGGTTCACGCGCCAAAAGACCTGCCCGAGCTCGACAGCCGATTGCTCGACTCGCTGCTCGAGATCGGGGGCACGCGCCGATGCTTTCTTCATGTCTTCGGCGATGCGCCGGAGGTCGACGGTCGCCTCGCTCGCCGTGCGGACCATCTTGGTGAGCGTCTCCGCCGTTTCCTCGTCGGAGAGGGCTCGCCCGATCATCCCCTTGCCCTGCACCATCTTGTCGGTGAGCACGCGCATGTTGGCGAGCGTTCCGGCGAGGTCTTTCAGCGTGCCGACGAACTGCTCGCGGATCGCCTGCACGTCGCCGCGCAGCTTGGCAAACGTCGACACCATCGAATCTTCCCCCTCGGCGGAGATGGTCGACGCGTTGGCGAGAGGCGACGCGCCGGCCGTCAAGAGATCGATGCTCGAGGTGCCGAAGGGCGGCATGCCGCTGCCGAACGGCGGGCGCACGATGCGAGCGACGGTCTTGTCGCTGAGAAAGCGGGCCGCTGGGGCCTGGATCTGCATGCGGATGCGCACGGGCTTGCCGGGAAAGCGCGCGTCGTCCACGAGGGTGACCTCGGTCACCGCGCCCACCTCGACGTCGCGCACTTTCACGGGCGATCCGATGGCGGCGCCGTAGCCGTCTTCAGCCACCGCCGTTACCACGAACCCCTTGCGAAACAGGTCGGCGAGGCTCGAGTGACGCGCCGAAACCAAGACCGCGATGGCGAAAAAGCCACCCACGACCGTCAAGAACGCGCCCGTTACCTTTTCGAGTCGGCTGACGGGCGTTCTCATGATCCGCGGTAGATGAGGTCCGTCGAGAGCGATAACCTCTCGGGCAGCGGAGCGACCTCTCGGTCGGTCCGCGGGCGCATGCTGGGGGCCGTGAGCAGCCTGCCGTTCTCGAGGTAGAAGGTGCGACTCACCACGAAGGGATCCAGGTATCCGTCGTGGTCGGCGAACACGACACTGAGACCGTTCACCAGGCGGCGACGATCGATGGCGTCGCTCACGAGGCACGCCTCGCGGCGGGTAAGGCCGACCTGCGGTTCGTCGCAAAGAAGCAGCTTTGGCTCGAGCGCGAGGGCGCGGGCCGTGAGCGCACGCTTTCTGACCGACCCATTGACGCGAAAGCACGGTTCGTCGAGGTAGTCTTCGATTTCGAGCTCGAGGGCGAGCTCCTTGACCTTCTCGTCGGCCCTCTCGCCGAGGAGGTAGTGATAGCGCAGCGGGAGCGCGATGTTCTCGCCGATGCTCATATTGCCGACGAGCCCCGTCGATTCGAACGAGTACCCCACGCGCATGCGGTGCCGGCGGAGCTCTTCGTACGAGAGCGTTGCCAGATCGGTGTCGAAGACCCGCACGCTGCCCGACTGCGGGACGACGAGCGCCGCCAAGAGGCGCAGCACGGTGGTCTTGCCGCCACCGACGTGGCCGACCAAGGCCGTGGCGCTGCCAGGCTTGGCCGACAGCGAGAGCCGGCTCACCGTCGTGCGACCGTGATCGCCCACGAAGGTGACGTCGTCCAAGCGAAAGACGTCACTCGACGCTTGCATCTCGAGAACCTGCGCGGCAGTACGCGGGGGAGTGGGCATGCTCAACGGTCCGCCCGACCTCATGTCGTCTCCATGAGCGCGTAGAGAGAGAGCGCCGCGTTCAGCAAGAAACAGCCGAGGTAGCACTGCACCGCGCCGCGCACGTTGGCGCGGGGGATCTCGGTGAACGATCGTTTGACCGCTAGGCCATGGTAGCAGTTCACGGTGGCGATCACGACGCCGAACATGACGGCTTTCGCCATGGCCAAGGCGATGGTCAAGAGCGACACCGACTCCAAGATCTGATCGAACCTGAGGCCCACCGAAATCAAGTCGAACGCGTTGCCCAAGAGAAACCCGCCGAGGAGCGCCGCCACCGACATGGCCACGGTGAGCGCTGCCGTCGCGATCGTCACGCCCGCGATGCGCGGCAGGACCACGAGGTAATCGGTGTTGGCGCCGGCCAGATCGAGCGCCTCGATCTCGTCGTTGACGCGCATGTAGCCGAGCTCGGTGGCGATGGCGGGGCCCGATCGACCGATGACCACGAGGGCGATGACGAGCGGCACCAGCTCACGAACGACGGCTTCGGCGATGACTTTAGGGATGTGCGGCGCCAGGCCGTTCGGTCGCATGAGCGAGTCGGAGAGCACGATCGCAAAAAACCCGCAGGTGACCGCCACCAAGAGAAAAATCGCCAGCGGTTCGACGGCGGTAAAGTAGATTTGCGTCGCCGTGGCGCTCTTCACCATGCCACGGCCGCGCCGGCCTTCGATGACGGCGCCCTTGATGGCCGCGTAGAACAGCGCGCCGATCTGCACGAGCTCATCGAAGCGCGCGAGCACCGCCTGCCCCACTCGGCCGAAGAAGGCCAACATGCGTTCAGGCTATCACGGCCGCGAACCGGGGTGCGCTCTGGCACCGGAGCGGCCTGTCTGGCGCTAGTCTGGCGGCAGGCTCTATAGCGGCGCGGCCGACACGGGATCGGCGCCGAGCTCGCGGAGAAGGGAGTCTGCCGCCCTTTCGTGAAGCGCTCGCTCCTCCCCAGGTGTCAGGATTCGAGCCAAGGCAAGGTGTGCCCGCGCGGAGTCGTAGCGCATGCCGAGCCCCGCGGCCGCGGCCAAGCTCTTCTCGATGGAGTGGAGCGCTCGCTTGCGCCGGCCCATCTTGAACGAGCGAACGCCTTCGACGAGGAGACTCCGCGGCGCGGCGATCGGGAAGACTCCGGCGAGCTTGGCGAGCGCGCGGCAAGCTTTGTCGGCGAGCCGCAGCATTTCAGGCGACGACGTGCTCGGTTCGTGCGCTAGCCGGACGCGAACCTCCGCGCACGCGCGGTAGGCGTCGATGGTGTAATGTGAGACCGTCGGCGCGATTTCGATCTCCCCGAGGGCGCGGCGCGACGCTTCGTCGGCCAGACGCAGCTCGCCCAACTGGACGTGCGCCGCGGCCTGCACGCTGTCGGCCCAAATGCGCTCCGGGCGCCCAAGCCTCGCGAGGAATTGCGTCGTGCCGAGCACCTCGCCGAGGCCCGCCTCGGCTCGGCCTTCGAGGAGCAAGACCTGCGCGCGCGACAAGAGCGCCCAACAAAACGCTTGCGGGTCCTTCTGGACGGCCACGGCTTGCTGGGCGTCCGCCTGCCTTCGCGCGGCCGCGAAGTCGCCTCGACAAAAATGCACGACGCCGAGCGCTCCGAAGATCTCGCGAATTCGCCGCGCGAAGTCGAGCCGCTCCGCGAGCTCGAGGCCGCGCGACAGCGTAGTGAGGGCGAGGTCCCACGAGCCGAGACCGGTGAGGTAGACGCCCGAGAGCGTCAAGAAATACGTCTCCGCCACGGCGTCGGGCGCCAGGGCCATGTTTTCGAGCGCGCGGCGGCGATAGATCTCCGCCAGGCGCGGCGACGGCAGAACGCCGGCGACGGCGTGCGCGTTCGTGTAGGCGATGGTGAGCTCGGGCGAGGGGCGCGCCGATTCGGCCAAATTCAGCATGCGAAGACACGCGTACATCATCGGCAACGCATCGCCTGTGTAGAAGCACGCCTGCTGGATCCGATCGAGCGCGCGCACGGCGTCGAGGATCGTCTGCGACTGCTCGGCGTCGCGATGCAGCCAACGATTCGACAAGCGATGGGCCGTCTGCTGGCAGAAGTTCATCGCCAGCGCGGCGCCGAGGCGCGCCGGCTTCGTCGGCGACGGCATCGGCAAACCGAGCAAATGAAGCGAACGCTCCAGATGGTGTCTACACTCGACGAGCTCGCCCGAATCGTGGAGCGCGCTGCCGAGCTCCCGCTCCCAGCGCGCCCTCCGCTCGGCGGCGACTCCGCCCACGCGTTCGGCGATTTGCAGCGCTTCTCGAAAGAACGCGGCGATCTCTTTCTCGGCCGACTTGGCGATGGACTCGTCTCCGGCCCTCTCGAAATACTCGAGCGCCTTGACGAGGTTGCCTCCGCGCTCGAAGTGCCGCGCAAGGTCGGCGGCGCTGGTGCCGGTGTCGCCGAGAGGTCGAGCCTCGAGGGCGTTTGCGGCGCGACCATGCATGACCTTGGCCTCCTCGGCGGACATGGCGGCGTAGGCGGCTTCGCGCAGCTTGTCGTGGACGAAGCGAAACGAACCCGAGTCGACCGATTCGGCCACCTGCCGCTCTTCGGCTTCGCGGAGCGAAGCCAGAAGCGTCGGTTCGTCGGCGTCGAGCATCGCCGCCAAGACGTCGAGGCGAAAATCGCGGCCCAGGACCGCGGCCGCGCGCATGACGCCCTGGGCGCCGTGGCTCAAGGCCTCCAAACGACGCGACACAAGCTCTGCCAGCGACCCGCGGACGAGCGGCGTCTCTCCGCCCTCGGCGAGGGCCTTGGCGTCACGCTTCAT
>DATEMX010000201.1:0-5211 GCA_035275365.1 Polyangiaceae bacterium
CACTACTGCCGCAGACTTTGGCAGGAGCAGATCACGATCATCCAAAATGGCTGAGGCCCAACGTTCAGCTCTCGCTGGTTGCGAGCCATCGAGCCGCCAACCGGCGGAATGCTCGCTCACGACGAACGATGGGCATGACGCCTCGACAGGGGGTCGCCTGCAGTCGCTCGGGACAGGTAGCGCAAGGCGAGCGATGGGGGCCCTTTTGCCGATAAAGAAACGAGATCAGCGCCAGAAGACCCACGTTCGAGCTCACCAGCGCATAGCCCACCCGCCCCAGAACGAGAGCATGTCCGACCCCAAACGCTATCGTCGCCGCGGGCAGCATGCGCGACGCCACCTTGGACACGCGCAGGCGGCCCCGCGGCGCTCGAAGCGTGACGATCGCCACCCACGACCAAGCGACGAAACAGATCGTGAAGACGAGGTGCGGCGACACGGCGAGCGTCGAACGAGAGAGCGCCACCGACACACTGCCCAGCATCGCGCCGGCGGCTGCGAACGCACAGCCGCGGCAGATGCGCGTTCGGCGGCCGAGCTTGAGGACCTCGCCCTCGTATTCGTCGCAGAGCGGGTGATGCGCAAAGCGATGAAAGCGATGAGCGTAGCGCGACTGCCGGTCGAGCCTCCGCGCCACCGGGATCGAAATGCGCGCGGTCACGGCTTGGATCGAAGGAGCACCGCCGTGCCGTAGGCGACGATCTCGTTGGTGTTCTGCATGAGCTCCCCGGAGTCGAAGCGCATCGCCAAGACGGCGTTCGCCCCTTGAGCAATCGCATGCGCTTCGAGACGGTGCATGGCCTCGTTGCGCGACTCGGTTGCAAGCTGCGTGAGCGCCGAGATTTCGCCGCCGAACACCTGTTGGCAACCGGCGCAGGCCGTGCCCACCACGCTGCGCGATCGAACGGTGATCCCCCAGCAGGGCCCGATCACGTGGGCGATCTCCGATCCAGGGGGAGCTTCGAATGTCGTCAGAATGGGGATTTTATGCGTGGGAGCGTGCATGGCGAAGGTCTTCTCCGATCGCCACCACAGCTAGCGCGAGACCTCGGCGAAACCAAGCGCCAAGTTGGCGCGATTGCTGCAACGCGGCAGAGCGCCGAGAGCGACACCGAAACAAAAGCGACACTCTTTGCCGCGAAAGGGGTCGATTGCCGTTTCGCGGCGCGACTGCGGAGAGCTAACATCAATCGAATGAAGGCACGCTCTAGCCTTCCGGCAGAACCGGAGTACGACGACTTGGTCGCTCTGGTGCGGGATCTGCCACAAGGGAGGGTCGGTCAGATTATCAACGCCAAACTCCACGTGTCGGCCGCGTGCGATCCCGCGCATGCCCACACGCTGGGTGAACTGTCGGCCATGCTGCTCGCGGGATCCTCGCTCGGGGATCCGGTGCCAGCCGGGTGGACGTTCGTCACCGAGGTCGAGCTCGCGCTTCCGCAAGAGACGCTCGTCGTAGCCGACATTGCCGGCTGGCTCGCTCCTCACGATCGCATCGCGGCCTTGCCGACACCCATCGGGTTCGTTCCTCATTGGGTCTGCGAGGTCCTCGACGCGGAAACGCGCACCATCGATCTCACGCACAAGCGCACGAGTTACGCCCAATCGGGGGTCCAAAACCTCTGGGTCGTCGACCCCACGGCGCGCGTGCTCGAGGCCTACGAGAACCAGCGCGGCCGCTGGGTGCTCTTGTCGGCAGTCTCCGAAGACGAGATCGCCGTTGCGCCGTTCCCCGAGCTCCGCTTCGACGTGGGCGATCTCTGGATGCCGATCGATCGCCCTTCACGGAGAGTCCTACAAGCCAAGACCCTTCGCTGAGCACCTGATAGGGAGTCTCCCCTTACCCCTCACGCCCCGTCAACCCCGAAACGGATGCCCCCTCCGACGCTCGTAGGCACGGAGGTAGAGGGCTTCGTAGGCCTCCGCCGATCGGTCCCAAGAAAAATCCTTTTGCATCGCCTCTTGCCGCATCTTGTCGATGTGGGGCCGGCGATCGTGCCAGGTGGAGAGCGCCCAGCCGATCACGTCGTAGAGAGCGCCCGCCGTGAGATCGTGGAACACGAAACCCGTGCCCGATGCGCTCGCTTCGTCGTACGGAATGACGGTATCGGCGAGCCCGCCCGTCGAACGCACGACGGGCAGCGTTCCATAGCGCAAGCTGTAGAGCTGGTTCAGGCCGCAAGGCTCGAACCGCGAAGGCATGAGGAAGAAGTCGGCGCCCGCTTCGATGCGATGCGCGCGCGCGTTGTCGAATCCGATGAAGGCGCGAAACCGATCGGGGCGAAGCGACGACACGTACGAAAAGTAGCGCTCGGCTTCGGGATCGCCCGTTCCGAGGAGCAAGATCTGCAGGTTCAGATCGAGCAAGCCCCGCAGGATCTGGGCGAGCACGTCGACGCCCTTCTGCGGCGTGAGCCGCCCCACGAGACCGAAGAGCGGGATGTCGTCGTTCACCGGAAAGCCTGCTTCGGCTTGCAGGCGCCGCTTGCACTCGAACTTGCCGGCGAGATCGCGCGCGCTGAACTTGGCCGCGATGTGGCGGTCTTTCTCGGGGCTCCACTCGGTGGTGTCGATCCCGTTCAAGATGCCGATCAAATCGGCGCTACGCCGGGCGAGGACGCCGTCGAGACCAAAGCCGTGCTCCGGCGTTTGGATCTCGCGCGCGTAGGTGGGGCTTACCGTGCCGAGCAGCGTGCTGTGGACGAGCGCGGCTTTGGTGAGGTTCATGGCACCGAAATGCTCGAACTCGTGCGAATGGTAGTGCTCGCGGCCGAGCCCGGTAATGAAGAGCCCGCCGCCGTCGAAGACGCCCTGATAAGCGAGGTTGTGGATCGAATACACGCTCGCGCTCGCGTGGAGCGGCTTCGACCATTCGACCGTGTTGAGGTACACGGGAACGAGCGCCGTCTGCCAGTCGTTGGCGTGAATGACGTCGGGGAAAAAACCGAGCGCGTTGCAGAGCTGAATGGCGCCGCGCGACAAGAAGGTGAACCGCTCGAGGTTGTCCGGGTAACTCTGATCGAGCGGGCCGTAGAGGTAGGGCCGGTCGAAGTATCCGTGGTGTTCCAGAAAATAGATGGGCACCTGGCTATCGGGCAGCTTGCCCAGGCGCACGGCACCCTTCGACTCGCCGAGCCCCGTGGGGACGGTGAGCCGCCCCTCGAGCCGCTCGAGGTCGTTCCACGGAATGCCGGCGTAGAGCGGCATGACCACGCGCGCGTCGATGCCCCGGCGAGCCAGCGCTTTCGGAAGGGCGCCGAGGACATCGCCGAGACCTCCCGTCTTCGAGAACGGCGCGCACTCCGATCCGACGAAGAGTACCTTGAGCGGAGAAGCCATTCTGCGGCGGCCCTTTTAGCACTCTCCGAGCGAGCGTGCGTGCCGATCGTCGAGGAACGAAGCTGCCAGCGTCGGGAGCGGAGGAGTGAGCTTCAGGATGCGTAGAGCCGATAGTCGACTTCGGGAAAGATGTTGTCTTTCGACTCGACGTCGGAAAGCCACCTTTCGCTCACTTGACCCTTCAGCAGATCCTCGTAAAGGCGGGTGAACTGAAGGATGTGGGCGTTGGTCCGTCGCTCGGCGTACGGCACGGTCGTGCCGGTTCGCATGATGAAGGCCCAGTCGCTGCTCTGCGCCAGCATGAGCTCGCGGGCGGCCTGGTTGAGGGCGCGCCCGGTGACGCCATCGGCGCTCGGGTACTTGTGGGCGAGCTCGACCATGCGCTCGCCGGCGACATGAAGGTGGCGGTAGATCCAGGCGTTGGTTTCGTTGAGCCAATATTCGTTGTAGCCCGCGTGACCCCACGATGACGCGCACGGCGTCGAGAGCTGATTGGTGGGGTGCCGATCGAGGTACTCGCCCGGGGTGATGGTCTCGATCTCGTTCTGATTGAAGTGAATCTGCCGGAAGAGATCGTCGAGAAACTGGAGGCCCTCGAACCACCAGTGGCCGTAGAGCTCCGCGTCGTAAGGGCTCACGATGATGGGCGGGCGATCCATGCCGCCCGCCAGGTTTCTCGCCTGGCGCTGGCGATTGACGCGAAAATGCATGGCGTGCTCGCCCGCGCGGCTTCGCGCGATTCCGTGATCATAGATCCACTTGTCGTGCAGCTTGTCGTGGGTGATGGCGTGGTACTTGAGACCCGTCGCCATGCGATGGCCCTCGGGGTGCACGTAAGGGCCGATGTAGTCCATCGGAAGATCGAACCCGATGTCGCGATAGAAATCGCGGTAGTGCGGATCGCCAGGGTAGCCTTCTTTGGCGCTCCACACTTGCCGGCTCGACTCGGTGTCGCGACCGAAAGCGGCGACCCCGCTCGGGCAATAGAGCGGTGCGTAGACGCCGTAGACGGGCTTGCGATCGGCGAAGAGGATGCCGTGCGTGTCGACGAAGAAGTAGCGAATGCCCGCCTCGCGCAAGAGCTCGTCGACGCCCGGCACGTAGCCGCACTCGCCTAACCAAATGCCCTGCGTTCGCCGCCCGAAATGCTTCTCGTATAGATCGGCGGCAACGTGCACCTGAGCGCGCATGGCCGCCCAGTTTCTATCCATGTTGGGGAAGTAGGCGTGGGTGGCCGTCGAGGTGATGACCTCGAGCATCCCGGCGTCTTGCAGGCGCCTGAACGCGCGAACGAGGTTGCCGTCGTGGCATCGCCACGTGTAGCGAAGCGACTGAAACCGGTCCATGTACATCTGCGCGTTGCGCTGATATCCGGGCTCCGGGCGCGTGCGTTCGATCTCTTTGCCGGCGAGCTCGATCATCTGATCGATGCGGGCGGCGTACCTCTCTTTCAAGAGGTCGTCGGTGAGCATGTTGATGAGAGGCGCCGAGAGAGAGACGGTCGCGCGGGCGCGAACGCCGTCGGCCAGAAGCCCTTCAAAGAGTTGAACGAGGGGCAGGTAGGTCCCGGTAATGGCCTCGTAGAGCCACTGCTCTTCCATCACCGTGGCGTCTTCGGGATGACGCACATAAGGAAGGTGCGCGTGCAGAACGGTCGCCAAGTATCCGGTGGCCATGCTCAGCGCCTTCCTTCGGCGCTGTCATCGGAAGGAAAGGGCGGATAATAGGTGGGCCCCAGCCTCGTTTCACTACCTCCGAGGCGGGCGTCGCTCGCGCCGAATCGCTCGCTCGCCCCCATGGCAACGGCTTCGCTGGCGCCGAGCCACGCGAGCTCGCTCGCGCCCCCGAGGCGATATTCGCTCGCGCCCCAAC
>DATEMX010000202.1:0-5572 GCA_035275365.1 Polyangiaceae bacterium
GGCTCGATAACGAACTGTAATTTGGAGGGGGTCACCAGGCCGGGGAGGTTCGTATCGAAATGCTCCGCGGTGAGGAGCGTTATCCATGCGCGTGCGCCGACGTCGATCGTGTCTTTATAGACGGCATAGCGAAAGTCGCCGCCGACGATCCACTCGATGACGACGGGGTTGATCGTCGCGACGACGGCGTTCGGCGTGTTGGGAGGTGATCCGGGCGGGTCTTCTCCACCCGCGCGGATGAGCACGGGGACCTTGGTGAACGCGCCCGTTTGGATCGCGCCCCCTCGATAGCGGAGCGCGACGCCGGGGACGATACCAAGGCGGTGCGGTGAGTAGAGCGCGTCCTCCTCGAGACCGCGGCTCGCGCGCGCGGCCGTGTTGACGGCGTAGCGGCGGACGCTTGCGCGATCGTCGCTCGGCGCAAACGCATCGCCGCCACCGGTCGGGACGGCCAGCGCGAGCTCGATGGGGAGCTTCACGCTTTCGCCCATCTCGAGCGTGTACGAACCGGCGAGCTCGACGTTGCCGAAGGTCGACGAGTTGTATGACGGCGCGTCTGCTCCCGTGACCTTGCCGGTAGCGAAGGGAATTCGAAGGCGCACGCCGAGCTGCGGCGTGACGGCGTAAGTGCCGCCGAGCAAAAACGAAATCACGCTGAATTCGAGCGCTTGGTCGCCTGTGCCGTTTTTGCCGAAGCCGAAAACCAAGTCGAGGCCGCCCGCTCCCGGTTTGTCCGGCATGGGCGCGATCTCAGCGGGCCCCGTCAGCGGTTCGGGCGTCGTGGCTTCGCGCAACTTGCCGGTCTTGCCCTTCGGCGCGAACGGCCCTTCCGGATCTTCTGCTTTTTCTTTCGGGGCGTCGACGGGCTTGGGCAGCTCGGCTTTGGGGGCCGGCGCTTTCTTGGGCGTCTTCCGCGCACCCGGAGCCGCGGCCACCGAGCTCGCCCACGTTAGACTACCGACGACCGCCCAGTGTGCTGCGCGAACGAGCCACCTCCTCGCCATCTGGAACTCTCCGTATCTCCCCGCTGGTTCCGCTTCGGCGCGCGACCCTATCACGAGTGACTCGCCTTGGTAGCCCGGTTAACATGGCAAGATTCTAGCGGGTGAAGCAGCACCCGAAACTTGAAGCAGCATCAGCATCCAACGGCTCGCGAGGTTCAGTCGTCGATGGTCAGCCCGCCCGGCAATCCAGCGCTCCCCACGCAGCTCGGGGGATTCGACATCATTCGACGCCTCGGCGCGGGCGGCATGGCCGAGGTGTTCGTCGCGAAGAAGCAGGGCGCCGAGGGCACCTACAAGATTCTCGTTCTCAAGCGCATCCTGCCGGCGCACGGTGCGTCGCGCCGCTTTCGGTCGATGTTCGTCGAAGAGGCGCAGCTCGCCACGCGGCTGAATCATCCCAACATCGTTCAGGTCTACGAGTTCCAAGACTACGGCGACGAGGGCCTGCTCCTGTCGATGGAGTTCGTCGAGGGGCCCGACCTGGGCAAGCTCATGAGCGCGGCCAAGGCCAAGGCTACCCGCATTCCGCCGTGGGTAGCGGCGCACGTCACTTCCGAAGCCGGCAAGGGGCTTCACTACGCCCACGAGCGCAAAGAAGGCGGAACGCCGCTCGACATCGTGCACCGCGACGTGTCGCCGCAGAACGTGCTGCTGAGCTACGAAGGAGCCGTCAAGATCGCCGACTTCGGCATCGCCACCGCCAACCTCTTTCGGGACGAGGCCGGGGTCATCAAGGGCAAGTTCGGCTACATGTCGCCGGAGCAGGCGCGCGGCGAGAAGGTCGATCGCCGCAGCGACATCTACGCCCTCGGCGTCATCTTGCACGAGCTCCTCACGGGCCGCCCGCTCCATGGCAACTTGACGGGTGACAGCCTGCTCGAGGCCGTGCGCGCAGGCGTCGTCGAACCGCCGTCGACATTCGCGCGCGAGGTGCCTCCCGAGCTCGAGACGCTGGTGATGCGCGCGCTCGCCAAGAGCCCCGAGGATAGATTTCAAAGCGCGCGTGACATGTCAGCCGCCATCTCGCGTGCCCTCTTCCAGAAGCAAGAGTTCCTCGACGCGTCGGCGGTCGAAGCCACCATCGCCCAGCTCACGACCCGCGACGAAACGTCCCCCGGCACCTCGCAGCCGCCGTCCGCCGCCGGCGACTCGATGGCGCTCGGGGCCATGGGGTCGACGGCGTTTCCGCACCTTCCCACGGTGCCTCCGCCGCCTTCGCATCCGCACGAGCAGACGGGCGCCGACGGCCCGATAGGCAAAAAGCAGCTCCCGCGACTGGCCCGCGAAGTGCGGCACGTGGCGGTGGTGACGCTCCGCTTGCACGGCTTCTCCACGCTCGAGCGCTGGGTCGGGCAAGCGGGCGTCGCGCGCGCCGCCGACAAGATCCGTGCGACGCTCGACGACATCGCCTACAAGCGCGGCGCGCGCTTCACGTGGGAGGCGAACTACAGCGCGCGCGCTCTGGTCGGCCTCATGGCCAACCCGACCCGCGCCGCCGCCGACGCGGCGTGGCTCGCGCTCGACGTCCACGAGGCGCTCGCCGGAGCTTCGGAAGACCTCGTTACGCCGGTGCGCGCCTCCATTGGCATCGTGCGAGGCGTCGCCAGTGGCGAGCGCGATCATTTCGGCCATTTGGTGCACCACGAGTTGCACGAGCTGGCCAACACGCTCGCCAACGCCGTCGGTGAGCGCGCGCCGGTAGGGCGCACCTGGGTGGCGGGCGGGCTCTACCGGTTGTTGCGGCGCGAGTTTCGCTGGGGTGACGCGCCAACCCTCGAGCTCGGTCCCTCGCCCGACGACAAGATGCCTGCCTCGATGCGCATTTACGCGCTCGAGCGCGCCTTCACGCGCGAGGAGCGCGTCGCCGAGTTGGCATTTGCGCCGCATGACCTCGTGGGCCGCGAAGCGGAGAAGGCCGACCTCCACTCGGCGTTCCACCTCGCCGTTTCGGGCCCGGGTGAGGTCGTCTCGCGCGTGATCATCGGCGAAATGGGGATTGGCAAGACCGCCCTCGTCGCCACGTTTCTCTCGGAGCTTCCGCCCGACGCGCACGTGCTGCGCGCGGAGTGTGTGCCGGCGCGCAGCGAGCTCCCTTTCGGCATCGTCTCCGAGTTCGTGCGCGAAGTGACGGGCATCACCGCAGAGCAGAAGCTGCTCGAAGTCGAGCGCAAAATCGCGTCGCTCCTCGGCCCGCTGGCGACCGGCGAGCGCGGCCTCTTGCTCGCCACCTGTTTGGCGGAGCTCGTTACCGGGCAGAAGATGGCGTCGGGCGACGACGAAGATCACGGCTATCGCCGCAAGCTCATCTTCACGGGGGTCCGCTACCTTTTGGCAACCATCGCGAGTCGCCAGCCGGTCGTGGTCGTCATCGAAGGTATTCAGTGGGGCGATCGCGCCGGGCTCGAGCTTCTCACCAAGCTGGTGAAGCGCAAAGAGAAGCTTCCCATCCTCGCGCTCTTCGTCACGCGGCCCGAAGAGCGCGTCACCGCGGTGACTTCGGAGATCGTTCCCATCGAGCTCACGGGTTTGGGATCCGACGAGCAGATCCGCCTCGTTCAATCGAGGCTCGGTGTGCGCGAAGGCGTGGCCGAGGTGCTCGCCGATCTCGTTCCCCGGGTCGCCGGCAATCCGTTCTTTTTGCTCGAGATGGTCGATGCACTCCTCGAGCGCGGCACGCTCGAGATCCGCGAGGTGAAGGAAGGCCAGCACGCGCTCGTGCGCGTCGAGCGCCCCGGCGAGCGCGCCGAGCCGCTGCCTTCGACTCTCGAGCAACTCATCGCCGATCGCTTGCAGGAGCTCCCCGTGCAGGAGCACTCGGTGGTCGACTGGCTCGCCGTCGCCGGGGGCCCGCTCGGCATCCGAGACATCGTCGAGCTCGCCGGGTTCGACAATCAAGAGCCGCTCGCGCGCCTCTTCGCGCGAGGGCTCTGCGACAAAAAAGGCGACGACATCGATTGCCGCCACCCGCTCACGCGCGACGTCGCCTATCTCGCGCTCGATCCCTATGAACGTGGCATGATGCACCGCCGCCTCGGCGAGCACCTGGCCGACACGCCGCTCGCCAAGGGCCTTTCGGCGGCCATCGTCGCGCGCCACCTCGCGCGAGGCAATTCGCTCGAAGCGGCGGCGGTCTACTACCTCGAGGCCGGCGGAGCTGCGCGAGCCGGCTTTCAAACGCGGCTCGCCGTTCGCTACTACCAGCGCGCGCTGGCGCTGCTGCCGCCCGACGACGGTCGCCGCCTCATCGCGCACGAGGCACTGGAAACAGTGTTTCGAACGCTCGGCCGCCGGCGCGAGCGACGAAAGCATCTCATTGCGCTTCGCACGCTCGCGCGCAAAGTCGGGCAGAGCAAATGGGTGGCGCTCGCCCTCGTGCGCACGGCGCGCCTCGACCTCGACGAAGGGTTCCTCGCGCGTGGCCTGCCCAACGCGGAGCGGGCCGAAGTGGTGGCGCGCTCGGCCAAGGCCGCCGAGCTCGAAGTGGAGGCGCAGTCCATCCAGAGCGAGCTCCTCCGCGAGCTCGGCGACATGCAGGGAGCCCTCTCGGCCTGCGATCGGGCGCTCGAGGTCGTCGCCGTGTCCGACGTTCCGTTGCGCGCCAAGGCCGAGGTGCTGCACGCCCGGGGGACGCTGCTTCGGCGGTCGGTGCGCGTGAAGGAAGCGGTCGAGTGCTACGCCGAGGCCATCGCAGCTTTTCGGCGCAGCGGGGCGCGGCGCCAAGAGGCCCGCGCCAAGAACGCCCTCGGCTTCGCGATGTTCATGCTCGAGCGCTTCGAGGACGCCATCGCGCTGGCCCTCTCGTCGCTCAGCATCGATCTCGAGATCGGTGGTCGCTTCCAAATCGCCAAGACGCTCACCACCATCGGGCGGTCCTATTCGCGCCTCGGTGATCAACCGCGCGCCATCGCTTATTTGAAGCGCGCGCGCGACGCCCACGAGCGCTACGGCGATCAGAACTACCGCGCTTCGACGTTGCTCGCTTCGGCCGAGTCACTCATCGAGACCGGCGATCTCGACGCGGCGCACGTCTTCACCTCCGACGCCGCGGCGCTCAACTCCGTCACCAACAAGACCTACGACTACGTGCACGAGCGGATCGTGCGCGCGCGCATCGCCCGCCGGCAGAGCAACTTTCCGGGCGCCGTGCGCTACGCGGGCGACGCCAGGAAGACGGCCGAGACGAACGCGCTCCACAGCTTTTTCCTCTACGCGACATCGGTGGAGGCCGTATCGAAGCTCGATATGGGCGAGCCGACGAGCGCCGTCTCCCTGGCGACCGAAGCGCTCCAAGGTGTCGAGACCATCCAGGGCTCGGAGTGGGGCACGGCGATCCGCGCGCGCTGCTACGAGGCGCTCGCGGGCGCGGGTTCTCCCCTCACGCAATACGCGCGAGAACGAGCTGTCGCGCACATCCACGCGATCTCCGACACCATCCGCGACCCGCGGCTTCAGACGTTGTTCTTGAGCCGCCCGATGATCGTCAACGTGCTGCGCGGCGGTGGCGGCGGGGCCCACGAAACGACCGGATAGCCCCTCCGAGCACACCTACTTTTGCAGAGCCCTCGCTT
>DATEMX010000203.1:0-4534 GCA_035275365.1 Polyangiaceae bacterium
AGAAGCGGTCGTCGAGCATGTTTTGCCGGTGCGAGGGTGATGCCCAGAGCGCTCGATGGGCAAGTGCCGTCGTCCGCGCGTGCGCCACGTTCTCCCCGATTTCGACGGCCGTGCTCCCGGCGGCCTCGGCGCGCGCGCGAGGATCGCCACTACCGACGTCGTGTGCCAGTACCCCCGCCCTCATCATGCGTTCGGCGTGGGCCAAGGCCGCACGTTCGAGATTTTCGTCGCGCCCGAGCGGCGGCAGACCTTCGGTCCGTCGTGCCACGGTCACCATCTCGCGCAACACGGCGTCGCCTTCGCCGGCAAGGCGGGCGTCTTCTCCGGGCGCTTTGGGATCGGCAGCTTGGGGTGCGACGCCGGCGAAGACCGTCGTTTCGAGCACCGGCCGCGGCCCGGCGTCGCCGTCGAGGACCACCTGGAAGACCCAGGCGCCCGGCCGGTCGAGGTTCGCGCGCGCGCGCACGTGGCCCGATGAAAACGAAGTAGGCAGGCTGCGAGGCGGGCCCACCGGCGGCAATACCACCACCTTGGCTGCGTAGGCGGGGACGAACGAGAGCGCGTCGATGTCGACCCAGCTATGCGTTCGCGCCTCCCGCGGGACGGCGTGGAGGTCGGCCTCGGCGTCGATGCTCACCACCGCCAGCCTCGATCGACTTTGGTCGCTGAGGAATGCGGCGCCACAACGCACCCGTCCCGCCGCGCGACGCTCACGAAACCAGCTCTCGAGCCGCCGCTTTACCGCGCTGGGCTCGAGCGTCTTGCCCTCGAGAACGATGGCGCGCGGCCAAACATGCGGATCGCCGGCGGCGTGGAGCGCGCGCGCGAGGGCGTCGCCGTCGTTGGCGTCGACCTTCTGCGCGGCCACGTCGGCGGCGACGCCCTTCAGAGCCACGTCGATTTCGGGGCAAAGACCGTCGAAGCGGTGGACCTCCTTGGCCGTGGCCCGTTGGGGACGCGCTGCAAGCGCGAACATCGCAAGGGCCGCCCGCGCGAAGGGGGCGACGATGGACCCGAACGTGCGCACTGTGCGACGAGCTTAGCTCGCCGCGGACCTCGAGGGCGAGTTCCTGTGCTAGCCTCGCCCCGGGAGTCGTCGGCGACAGACATCATGCGTGAGTGGACGAAAGCCGCCAGAGTTGGGCTCTTCGTGCTCGTCGTGTCGGTGGCGTCGGTCTTCATATACCGGTTCGTGAGTCGCACGACCGGCACCGCGGGTGGCTACACCGTGTACGCGCTCCTGAAAGACGCTATCGGCCTGGCGCCGCAATCGCGCGTCATGATGGCCGGCATCCCGGTCGGCACGATCCAATCGATCCGGCTCGACCAGGGCATGGCGCGCGTCGACATTCGCATGGCCCCTGACGTCGCTCTCCACGAAGACGCGGCGTTGGCCAAAAAGAGCGCCGGCATCCTCGGGGAGTTCTTCATCTCGCTCACGCCCGGCACCGACGGCAAGCGCACCCTCAAAGACGGCGATCAAATCAAGGTCATCATCGAGTCGGCTTCTACCGATCAGATCATCCAAGACCTCGCTCGCATCGCCGATCGCGTGAAGCTCGTGAGCGAGAACCTTGCCAACACCATCGGGTCGCCGGAGGGGCAGGCCGAGATGAAGAGCACGCTCAAGAACCTCGCGCAAGTCACCGAAGCTTTGAACGAAACGGTGCGTGAGAACCGCGAGACGATTCGTCGAACCCTCGTCAACATCGAAGACATCACCAACAAGAGCGCGCCCGAGCTCAAGCAGATTCTCGAAAACGTTCGCGTCATTACGCGCGACGTCCGCGGGCTCTTGGCGGAAAATCAGGAGGGCGGGCAGGGCAAGGGTGCCGTTGGCCAAGTGCGCGACACCATCGAGCGCGTCGATCGCGCGAGCGCCTCGCTCGAGAGCGCGCTCGAGCACATCGACTCGGTGGCGACCCGCATCGACAAGGGTGAAGGCACCATCGGCCGCCTCACCAAGGACGAGACCCTCATCAACGAGGTCCAGGGGGTGGCCGAGGGCGTCAACGACTTCGTAGGCAAGCTCACTCGGCTGCAAACGATCGTCGGTCTTCGCGCGGACTACAATTTCGTCGCCAACACCGTCAAGAGCTACGTGAGCCTGCGGCTCCAGCCCTCCGAGGACAAATACTACGAAATCGAGGTCATCAACGATCCGCGCGGTCGAACGACGTTCGAGCAGACCGACATCGACACCACCGATCCCACGCGTCCCGCGCATTTTCGCGAGGTCAAAACGACCACCAGCAACGCCTTTCGATTTTCACTCGTCTTCGCCAAGCGCATGGGCCCTTTCACGGGGCGGTTCGGCATCATCGAGTCGACCGGCGGCGTGGGTCTCGACACGCATCTCTTGAAAGACCGCTTCGAGATCCGCCAAGACCTCTTCGGCTTTGGCGAAGAGCTGCAGCCGCGGTGGAGAATCGCCCTCGGCTACGAGTTCATTCAGCACCTCTGGATGCTGGCCGGCGTCGACGAAATCTTCAACCGCGACCGCCGTGATTATTTCGTCGGTCTGCAGCTTCGCTTCAACGACGACGATCTCAAGGCCATGCTGCCGTTCGCCACCGTTCGACCCTGATCGAGGGGCCTCGCTCGCCGGTGCAAGGACGCCTCAGGGGTTCGATTTCGGTGAGCCCACGCCTCGAATGACGGCGAGCACTTCGTCGTCGCAGAGGATGTGGTGCGACTTTTTGGCGACGGCGAGGATGGCTTCGATGAGCTCTTTGGCGGGCTCGATGCCGCGCTGGCTCAGCCAATAGGTGACGTTCGACGCGCCGGACATGTACCCGATGCAGATCTCCTGCTTCTTGCCGAAGGTCCCCGCGGGAACGCCGGAGTAAATGCGGTCGGCGAGCCAGGCATCGCCCTTGGCTTCGGCCTTGATGATGGCCGCCGCGTGGACCCCCGTAGCCGTGCGAAACGCGTCGCGCCCCACGAGCGGATAGTTGATGGGAACGCTCCAACCGAGAGAGCGCGCGGCCGACTCGCAGTACGGCACGAGCTCAGTCAGGTCTTGATCTTCGAGCAGGCCGAGCAACTTCAGGTTGAGAAGGATGAGCTCCATCGGCGCGTTGCCGACGCGTTCGCCGATGCCGAGCGCCGTGCCGTGCACGCGATCGGCGCCATATTCGAGCGCCCACAGGGCGTTCTCGAGGGCGAGGCCGCGATCGTTGTGACCGTGCCAGTCGACACCCACGCGGGCGCCCGACACGGCGACCACCTCCTTGGTGAACGTCAGCAAGTTACGAACGCCGTCGGGGGTGGCGTGCCCCACGGTGTCGGCCAGGCAAAGGCGGCTCACGCCGTGATCGATGGCCATCTGAAAGAGCGTGCGAAGGACCTCGGGGCGCGAGCGCGTCGTGTCTTCGGTGACGTAACAGACGGCGAGTCCGCCTTTCACGGCGGTGTCGATGGCCTCGGCCGAGCGGCGCAAGATGAGATCGAGATCCCAATCTTCGGCGAGCTGACGTATGGGCGAGCTCCCGATGAAGATGAAGGCTTCGACCGGCAAGCCTGCCCTCTGCGAGACTTCGATCATCGGCGTGACGTCGCTCACGACCGTGCGCCCCGCGCAACCCGCGCGGATGGCGAGCTTGGCGCTGACGATCTCTTTGCAGAGCCGAACGACGTCGTAGAAGGCGCGGTCCGAGCTACCGGGCAAGCCGACGTTGGCGCCGTGAATGCCGATGGCGTTCATCAGGTGCAACAGCTCGACCTTTTCTTCGACGTCGGGATCGCTGACGCTCGGGTTTTGCAGGCCGTCGCGCATGGTCTCGTCGAAGAAGGTCACCCCTTCGGGGACCAAGCGGCCCCGCCGATCGACCTCGTTCCAGTCGTAGATGAGGTCCAATCCTGCGGGGCTCATGAATCATTCTCGATCATTCAGCAGAGACAGGCCGGTCATGACGGCCGGCTGTGCGAGGCCCATGAGCTTCAGCATCATCGGGGCCACGTCACAGATGCGTCCGCCGCTTCGCAGCTTGGCACTGAGATCGTTGTCGTTGACGTAGAGCAGCGGCACGGGGTTGGTGGTGTGGGCCGTGTGGGGCCCGCCCGTGCTCGGATCGCGCATGAGCTCACAGTTGCCGTGATCGGCCGTGATGATGACCGCGCCACCTACGGCGCGCGCAGCCCCGACGATCGCGGCGATGCCGTGATCGACGGCCTCTACGGCCTGAATGGCGGGATCGAGTTTGCCGGTGTGGCCCACCATGTCGGGATTGGCGAAATTGACGAGGATGAAATCGTACTTGCCGCTACGAATCGCGGAGGCGGCCGAGTCGGCGACCTTGGGCTCGCTCATCTCCGGTTTTTCGTCGTAAGTCTTCACGTCGCGCGGAGAGGGGATCATCTGGCGGTCTTCGCCGGCGAAAGGCTCCTCGCGCCCGCCGTTGAAGAAGTAGGTGATGTGCGCGTATTTCTCGGTCTCGGCGCAACGAAACTGCGTCTTGCCCTTTGCCGCGATGACCTCAGGGAAGATCTCGGGGTAGGTCTCCTTGGGATAGGCTACGGGAAGGGGGAAGCT
>DATEMX010000204.1:0-6493 GCA_035275365.1 Polyangiaceae bacterium
CTTGACCTGCCTCGAGCCGTGGCGTAGTTTGCGCCGCCTCCGAAACTTGGGTCTCCGCGGGTGGAGCCTGGCACCTGTACCTCTCAGTGCTAAGCTCGCTTTTTAGGGGCCTTGAAAGCTGGACGAAGGATAGTCGATGGCCGTTCATATTCGTTTGAGCCGCGTCGGCGCCAAAAAGGCGCCCCAATACCGCGTCGTCGTGGCCGATCAACGCAGCCCCCGAGGGGGTCGCTTCATCGAAAAAATTGGTACCTACGACCCGACCGGCGACCCCGGTACCTTGGTGGTGAATCGCGAGCGACTCGACTACTGGTGTGGTCAAGGCGCGCAGCCCTCTCACACGCTCGAGCGCTTGCTCAAGCGCAAACCCAAGGCGATCGACGTCGCCGCGTCCCTGCCGAAGGGTCGCTCTCAGGAGAAGTCCTCCTAAGATCTAGTAGGCCTCCCATTGCTCGCGAGGGTGCTTTCGGCACTCCCTCGAACTGCGGTGAAAGTGGAGGCGGAGCATGGCGTTGAAAGAACTGATCGAGACAATCGCCAAGGCACTCGTCGACGACCCTGAAAGCGTCGAAGTGACGGAGATTGAGGGTGAGCACAACTTGCTCATCGAGCTCCGCGTCGCGAAAGACGACGTGGGTAAAGTCATTGGGCGGGAAGGCCGTACTGCGCAGTCGATGCGAACGATCCTGACGGCAGCGTCGACCAAGTTGGGTCGTCGCTCGCATCTCGATATCGTCGACTGACCCGACGCGAGCGATGACGGCGGCTCGATGGGTGGCGCTGGCTGAGGTCACTCGGCCGCACGGCGTGCGCGGCGAAGTGCGTGTCAAGCTGTATAACAGCGATTCGGAGCTGCTCTCCGATCAAGCTGAAGTGCTGGTGAAACGCTCCGAAGGAAACGAGCGCATGATGGCGCTCGAATCGGTGCGCGGTTCCGATGTCGGCCATTTGCTCGCCAAGTTCGAGGGTGTCGACGATCGCGACGAAGCGGAGAGGCTGCGCGGCGCTCTGCTTTCCGTCCGGCGCGATGCGTTTCCGCCGCTCGAGGACGGGGAGTTTTACGTTTGCGACGTGGTCGGGGCGAGGCTCGTAGGTCCGAGCGGGGAGCTCGGCTCGGTGCAGGGCATCGCCAGTTATCCAACGGCGGATTCTCTGGTCGTCAAACTCGAGAATGGTCACGGCGATGCCACGGCCGAGATCCCGCTGCTCGACGATTTCATCGAGTTGGTCGACGTCGAGGCGGGGCGCGTCGTGCTGAGAGCTGCCGCGCTCGAATTTTTAGGGCAGCATTAGCTGTTCGTGAGGCGCGAACACTGAGTTGGTGGAGGTCGGCGTGCAGATCGACGTGGTCACGCTCTTTCCGGAGCTCTTCGCCAATTTTCTGGAGACGAGCCTGGTGGGCCGCGCCTTGGCCGCGGGCATCGTCCGCGTGAGGACACAGAACCCGCGCGACTTCGGGATCGGTCGTCACCTCAAGGTCGACGATACGCCCTACGGCGGCGGCTCCGGGATGGTGATGCGGGTCGACTGCCTCGTGGCGGCGCTCGAGGCGCTCGACGCTACCCGGGAGGGAGGCGCGCGGGCCCATCGCGTGCTTTTGACTCCGCAGGGCAAGCGACTTTCGCAGAGGATCCTCGTGGACCTGGCGGCGCACCCGGCCGTGGCGCTCGTCTGCGGTCGCTACGAGGGGTTCGACGAGCGCGTTCGCTCCTTCGTCGACGAGGAGATCTCGCTCGGCGACTTCGTCATGACGGGGGGCGAGGTCGCGGCCATGGCCGTGATCGAAGGCACGGCACGCCTCCTTCCCGGCGTTCTCGGAAACGAAGCGAGCACGACCGAAGAATCACACAGCCCCGAGAGCGGGGGGCTCTTGGAATATCCGCAATACACGCGTCCGCCGGAGTTTCGCGGGGCGCGCGTGCCCGGCGTTCTCGCGGGAGGAAATCACGCCGAAATCGCGCGCTTTCGCCGGGAGCAGTCGTTGCTTCGCACGCGCGAGCGGCGGCCCGATCTGCTCGAGCAGGCCGACCTTCCGAAAGACTCAGGGCGAAAACCATGACGAATTTTTCGATCGCCCTCGTTCACCATCCCATCCTCGATCGGCAGGGAGCCGTCATCACGACAGCCATCACGAACCTCGATCTGCACGACTTGGCGCGGAGCGCGGTCACCTACGGCGCGCGCTCGGTCTTCATCGTGCACCCGGTGGCGGCCCAGCGCGAGCTTGCCACCCGGGTGAAGACGCACTGGACGAGCGGCGCCGGATCGCGGCGAATCCCGACCCGCGAGGCCGCCATGGACCTCTTGCAAATCGTACCGTCGCTCGACGACGTATACGCGGCCCTCGGGGGACGATCGCAGCTCGATCTCTACGTGACGAGCGCCCGGAGCGAAGCGCGCATCGTCTCCGGCTACGGCGACGCGCGGGCGCGCATCGCCCGGGCCGAGCGACCCACGCTCGTCGTCTTCGGGACGGGCTGGGGCCTCGCACAGGCCGTCCTCGAAGGGGCGGACTACTTTCTCGCTCCGCTCGAAGGGGCTCACCCGAACGGGTACAACCACCTCAGCGTACGTGCCGCTTGCGCGATCATCCTCGATCGCCTGCTGGCGACGAAATAGACGGAGTCCATCGGCTGCGCCAGCGAGCTATCGGGGGGCCGAGCGCGGCGTGTCCTCATGCTCGATGAGCGGGGGCAGGGCGACGAGCCCTCCGGATTTGCCGTGCACGAGCTCGATCAGCGCCACCCGCGCAGGCCGGTCGGCCTTGCCGTGGACGAACTGCAAACGCTTGGGCTCGAGCCCGTGCGCTCGTCCGAGCGTCGTCAGTTCGAGCAGTGCGTGCGCAGGGTAGACGAAGCAAGCTCGGCCGCGCTTGCCGAGCCCTTCGGCGGTGGCCCGGACGAATGGCGCCAGATCGCCTCGGCGTGCCGCCGCGCGCGCCGCTGAACCGCCGCCTCGAGGTGGCCTTCCGTCGCGCGCCGGAGCGACGTAGGGCGGGTTGGTGACGACCAATGAGGCGCTTCCGATGATCTCGGGCGACAGCCAGGTGGGCGGCCGCTCGACGTCACCGACGACGACGATGCCCCGCGTCGTCAGGCCATTGGCGTCCAAGTTTCTTCGACAGAGCTCGGCCGCCAGGGGGTCACGCTCGACGAAGACGACGCGCTCGGCCATGCCGTGGTGCAAGAGCGAGAGTCCGACCGCGCCGGCCCCCGCGCCGAGGTCGAGCGCGATGCGCACGCGCCGAGGTTCGCCGGCAAAGGCTGCCAAGAGCAGCGCATCGACGTTGGCTCGGTATCCAAGACCTCGCGCCGGCTGAAAAAACGTGAGGCGCCCCCCAAAAAGGGCATCCTCGGTGATCCGGGTGTCGACGGGAACGGGAGGCCGCTCCTTCACGCTTGAGGAGCAGGCTGGCTGGGTCGTCCGGTCGCCGCCGCCGCGAGGGTTTCGCCGACCAAGGCGGGCGTGGTTTCGATCTTCTTCGATTTACGCCAATAAGCGGCGAGGAGCGAGAACGCAAAGAGGCAGAACAGCGCCGATTGCGTGGTGTAGCGATCGTCGTAGAAATACGAGAGGTAGCGGTTGATGACGAGGAGCTGGCTTATGCCCGTCAAGCAAAGGACCCATTGCTCGACGCCGCGTCGCATGCGCGAGAGCACCGCGGCGAGGATGAACATCGAATAATAGTAGCAAGTCACCTCGACGATCGAGACGACGATGGCGAGCGAGAGCGCTTGCGCTATCCAGAGCGACTTGATACGCCGCACGACCGC
Organism: Polyangiaceae bacterium; assembly: GCA_035275365.1. GTDB lineage: Bacteria > Myxococcota_A > Polyangia > Polyangiales > Polyangiaceae > DASWDH01. The sequence continues at coordinate 3,774 of DATEMX010000204.1, forward strand.
CACGAACGCGATGCCGAGCCCGAGCAACATCACGAGGTGAAGCGGGCGGAATGCCTTCAGCCGATCGCGTCGCATCTGTTTCCACGGGCCGAACGGATCGAGCAGCTTCTCGTCGCGCACGAACTCCATGCGTCCGGCGTAGCTCTGCGAAAGAAGCGTTTCGAACCCCATGTTGTTCGTGAGCGGCGTGCGGTTGTGGACCTGGATGTGCTTGTAAAATTCGGGGTATGACTTCCATCCGGCGACGCTCGCGCTGATTCCCACCAGCAAAATCGTGGCAGAGAGGCCGCCCAGCATCACGCGCAGGTGCGAGGGCGCCATGCGCTTGTGCTTCCAGAGGTGAGCGCCGGCGACGACGGCCCACCCAACCAAGAGGACGCCTGGAAAGACGCGTAAGAGGGTAGAGTAGGCGAAGGCCGCGCCGCCCAACGCAAAGTAGCGCTTTCGTACGAGGCACGCCGAGAGCACGAGCCAGAAGAGCCAATCTTGGCGCATGAACGCGCCGCCTGTCCAAAAATATTCGGCAGGCTGCTGGCATCCCCACACGATCGCGGCGACGCAGAACACGCGCCAGCCGAACGCCCAGTAGAGCGACGCGAAAATGCCGATGAAAAAGAGCGGATCGAAGGCGGCGAGGAACTTGATGAAGCCGTCCGTGGCGGGGCGTTGCGACGCCCAAAAGTGTCCCATGACGGTCCAGACCGGCGGCGGGTTGTAGCCGTGGTCTTTCTGCATGTCGTTCCAATATGAGAGGCTCGAGGTGCCGCGGAAAAACTTCACGTCGGCCTTGAAGGCCTCCCAGCGCTCGGTCGTGAACTTGTCGCGGCACTCTTCAGGGTGCTGGAGCACGGTCTCGGCGGGGGCGAGGACGTCGATCGACAAGTCGCGCAGCTTGCGGGCGCGCACTTCGTTGGCCTGCTGCGGCCCCGAATCGGCCTGCGCGACCGCCGTGCACTTGTAAAGGCCTTCGTACCCGAGCTCGCGGTCGTATTTCGAGCCGAGGTAGTAGTGAAAGAATTCCCAGCGGTGGTAGTAGTTCGAGTAGCCGAGATCGCCGTACCGGAAGTAGGCACCGATGGCCATCACCGCGAGCCCGAGCGCGATCCCCTTCGTCCAATATTTCTTCAGGGGCTTCTTCTCGAGGATGAGCCCACCTTCGTAGACCGACAGCGCCGCAGCCGTGAGTGCAATCATCGCCTTGATCCAACTCAGCGACTTCTCGACCATGCTGCCCGCGGGCAACTTGAGAAGATGCGCGATCGTCGGCGTACGAAAGCCCGTCGCGATGACCAGCACGAAAAGCAGCCCAGCGAGGATCGACAGGCCGATGAAGCGTCTCGCCGGCATCTTTTCGGCGTTCATCGCCAGATAAAAGACGTTGGCCGAAAGGAGGACCAGGATCACCAGCAGATGCACGCTGTAGACCTGCGTAAACCACTGCGATACGAACTTCATCATGTCCGCGTGATTTAGGCTGTCTACCCCCGCGCCTGCAAGGCCAAGTTGGTAGCTCCCCGCTCGACGACGAACGACGGGAACCGGGCTGGGAACAAAAAAACGGGTCGGGTAGCACTCGCGCCACCCGACCCGCCGATTTCCGGGCCCCGCTACGAGGAGGGACTCGCGGCGACCGCGCGGCAATGCGCGCGACGCCAGGACAGTCGATTACCCTCGTCCACCCTCTAGGTTGAGGCCACTGGTATTCTGCATGGTGACTATCCTCCTCCGGCAGTAGCCGGCACCCTTTTTCCCGCTCAACGGAATCGATGAGCCGAGGTTCGGCGGGTGTTCAATGGGGTAGGACATAATGTCCCGTTCATCCCGTGATTGCGAAGGTGCTCCCTCACCGGACCATCCCGGGGGCCGAGGCCCCGATCGCGAGTATGAAAGCGAAACTAGCACGCCCGCGCGTGGAGGCAAAAGCGCGCTCGGGTCGGCCGTAGGGCGCGGCAAGAGGTGCGTCCGCGCCGAGATCGGTGCAGGATGAAGCCGATTGACCGCCTACGATTGGCTCCTCGCCCGACGAACGGCTGCGCTCGGTTTCGCGCTGTCGGTGTTCGTCTTTGCCGTCATGGCGTGCACCGACGAAGGGTGGAGCTCGCTCGCCGGCCGGCTCGGGCGCTTGTCGGCGCTGCTCGCCGCCGCGGGCGGCGGGGCGGCGTTCATCGCCGTCGAGCAGGCCCAATCGCGTGGCGAGTTGCGTGCGCTCTTGGCGTCGGGAGTGACGCCGGTGGTGGCCTCCCTCGGCGCGGTCGTCGGTGGAGCGATGACCGGTGCGGTCGGCGCGCTCTTGGCCACGTTTCGTTCGGTCGACCTGGCGCCGCTCTTTCCGCGTGTCGTCACGGTGGGGGGGAGCTGGGTGCCGCAGGGCGAGAACTGGTTCGAGACGACCCGCGGCATTCTCGTGCGCGCCAACGGCGATCTGACGTGGGTCGGAGCGAACCTCGCGGGGGCGGGCCCGGCCGTCGCGGCGCCGCCGCGCCTCGCCACGGTCGTGGCGCTCCTGGTCGCGGCCCTGGGTTTTCCGCTTTGGGCTGTCGCGCGCGGCGCGCCTTTGCGGCGAGCTGTCGCGCTGGTCACGCTGTCAGCAGGGTCAATCGCCGCCTTTCATCTGGTGGGGGCGGGCCGCGTCTCGGGCGCGATCCTCGTGGTGCCTCCGCTGCTTCTCTTGGTCGAGGCGATGACACTCTTCCGAAGGAGCGCGCGATGGTCGTGAGGGG
>DATEMX010000205.1:0-3112 GCA_035275365.1 Polyangiaceae bacterium
CCAGGGTGGGAACCACCGAGTTGGAATCGAGGTTGGCGGTGATGGTCATCGAGTCGGTGGCGAAGGGCGAGATGGCGCTCGTCGGAACCTTGAGCGACGAGATGCCGGCCGCGAACGTACCGTCGGGGAGCGCCGCGTAACCTTGGGCCTTCATCCCGCCGAGGTTCGTGATGTAGCCCGCGTTATCGATCTTGAACTGACCGGCGCGCGTGTAGAAGTTGCCGGTGACGCCGTCGCTCGACCCGTTGACCACGAAGAAGCCGTCGCCCGAGAGGGCGAGGTCCGTCGCGACGCCGGTGTTCGAGAGTGACCCTTGGGTGAACATCTGCTGAACGCCCGCCATGCGAACGCCCGATCCAGGAAGAGCCGATGCGGTGCCAGCGCTGATCGAGTGTCCGAGCATGTCCTCGAACACGGCGCGCTGCCCTTTGAAGCCGACCGTGTTGGTGTTGGAGATGTTGTCGCCAACGACTCCGAGGGCTTCTCCTTCGGCTTGAATACCAGACACTCCAGTGTACATCGCTTGCAGAATCGACATCGTGGCCTCCTATAGCCTCATTGCTTGTTTGCGGAATAGTTGATCCGAAGAAGATCTGACGCGGGAGCCGAGACGCCGTTGTCGAGTTGAAGGTTCGGATAGCCCTTCGAGAAATCAATCGAGCTCAGTTTGCCGGTGGACTCTTGGCTCACGTCCACCGCGGTGTCGGCATCGCTCTTGGCGCTGACGACGATGGCGTAGGCGCCGGGAGGTTGAGCGATGCCGTTGTCATCTCGCCCGTCCCACGTGACTCGAACGAGCCCCGTAGCCGACGGACCTAGATGCAGGGTCCGTACCGTCTTGCCGGTTTGGTCGGCGATGGCGACGTCGACCGCCTTGGCGTCGCCGCCCAACGTGAAGCTCAGGGGAGCGCCGATGCCGGAGCTGTCGAGCGTGGTGATGCTACCCTTCACGGTGACGTTCTCGCCGACGAGGCCGGCCAGCGCGGTGTTCTGCGCGCCGCGCTCTTGCGCCGCCAAGGCGTCAAGGCGCGTGTTGATACCCATCGTTTGCTCGAGCGACGAGAACTGCGCGAGCTGGGCGACGAACGCCGTATCGTCCATCGGCTTCAAAGGATCCTGGTGGGCGATCTGCGCGACGAGGAGCTTCAAGAAGGCGTCCTTGCCGAGTCCTTTGTTGGCACCGGTGAGCAGTCCGCTCGACGCTTCTTCTGCTGCGTTCGCGCTGTCGGTGCCGTTGATCGAAGAGACCGCCATGTGTTTTCTCGAGGCGTCAGCCGGTGAGGTTCAGACGTTTTTGCCGTCTCGCCTGACCGGATGTTTTTCCGGGAGGCGATCCAGGGTCGGCCGCGTTGCTTGCGCCCGTCCGTGGTTGAATGGGTGATTGAGCAATAACGGTGCCGAGCCCGTGCGCGACCGTCACCGACGCGAAGCCGAAGCCCGAAGCCCTGAGCGACTGCTCGAGGGCCGATCGTTGGAGCTCCGCCGACGCCGCCGTCACGGGATTGTCGGTGGCGAGCATGACCCTGACACCCTCCCCCGATCGCTCCACGACGACGCGAATTTGTCCGAGATCGCCGGCGTCGATCTCGGTGATGAGCCGTCCCTCGTTCGCGCGGTCGCCTCCGGCGACGCCCGTCGTCCCCGCGCGACCCACCGCGTCGCCCATGGGTCCAGTCAGGGGCCCGCCATCGAGGCGCCAAGATTCTGCCGTCCGAGCGCGGACGGCCGGCATACCGGCGGTGAGCTGCGACATTTGGTACTCGTGCGGCGCCACCGGAGGGGCCATGCACGAGGCCAACATCTCCGGCAAGACGAGCTCCGCGAGCGCTCGCTCACGACGCTCTTCTTCGCCTTCCGGGACGTCGAACCAATCGCGCCCATCGGATCCGTGGATCCAGACGGTGATGGCGTCGAGATCAGTCCGCATGGCTCTTGCGTCCGGCAAGTCGGGAGGCGAACTCGTCGTCGAGGCGCATGGTCGCGCGAACCTCGATCTGGCGAGCTTCATCCGCCGCTCGGCGCATGAGCATCTGAATCTTGTCTTGCTCGACCTTGGCGGCGGCGACGCGCGTGCGCGCTTCGATCACCGCCATGGCGGCTCGTTTTCGCTCGGTAGCCACGGCAAGCTCGCGCTCGGCCAGCTTGGCGAGCCAGTTTTCGGCCTGGCCCCAGTCGCCTGCGGAGAGGCCGCGGGCGGCCCTCTCGTCGCGTTCGGCGACGGCGGAGACGCGCTCCGCCTGCGCCGCTTCGAGGCGCTTTTCCATGGTGGTCTCGGTCGTTCGCGCGGAGGCGAGGTCGGCCACCTTGGTCTCCAGGTTTTTGGCCCGAACGTCCATCAAGCGCGCTAGCCTCTTCTTGCGTTCGTCGCTCATTTGAATGCTCCTCCCGCCAGCGCTTGCAACCGCTGGACCCGAAGGACGGCCTCTTCGATGCTCGTGCGATCGGCGACGCTCTGACGCAAAAACGATTCGACGTCCGGCAGCACGCGGCACGCGGCGTCGACCTTGGGGTCGCTGCCCGGCACGTAGGCCCCCACTTGAATGAGGTCGAGCGCGGCGCGATGCGTGGCCATGAGCTCGCGTACGACCGAGGCCGCGCGCGCCTGGGCCGGGTTCATCAAGACCGACGCCAAACGCGAGACGCTCTGCAAGACGTCGATGGCAGGGAAATGACCCTTGTCGGCCAAAGGCCGCGTGAGCACGATGTGCCCGTCGAGGATGCTCCGCACGGCGTCGGCCACCGGGTCGGACAAGTCGTCACCTTCGACGAGCACAGTGTAGAGCGCCGTGATCGCGCCCGCGCCGCCCGTCGTGCCGGCGCGCTCGAGGAGCCGCGGCAGCGCGGCGAAAACCGAGGGCGGATAGCCCTTCGTCGCTGGCGGCTCGCCGATGGCTAGTGCGGCCTCGCGGAGCGCCATCGCGTAACGCGTCACCGAGTCCATCACGAGCAGCACATCCTTGCCCTGATCGCGGAAGTACTCCGAGATCGCGAGTGCAAGGAAGCACGCGCGAATGCGCAATGGCGCGGGACGGTCGCTGGTGGCGACAACCACGACGGAGCGCGCCAGCCCCTCCGGGCCCAGCTCCTGCTCAATGAACCCGCGCACTTCGCG
>DATEMX010000206.1:0-2444 GCA_035275365.1 Polyangiaceae bacterium
AAGGGCGAAGGCGCCCTCTTTGTGGATCAACGACGACGGCCCTGGATGTTCCCGAGAATTGCAACGTCCCGGCACTTATATATTCTCGACCGACAACGAAATTAGTCCGATACGAACTTGCCGCGTTCGCGGGCGTCGCTCGATGACGTGGGCCGCATCGCCCACGCCGATGGCTGCAAATTGCTTCCGTATCCGGAAGATGTCGATGTTCAGCCGCTCGGGCGTGATCCGAAGCTCCTGGGTGAGCTCGTCTTGGTACTTCCATCCGCACGCCGTTTCGGGTTGGCTTTGCCCCGCCTCGTCGAGCCGGTGCCGTGCCAAGAGGAGGAGCAAATAGTTGTGGCTCCGGCTTCCGAGATTGAACGTCTCGCGCCCGCGCCGCACGACGATCTCCACGTGTTCTTCGTCGAGCGTCACGCGAAACGTCAAATGAAGGCGCCGAAGCTCCGTGTTGGCGTGGTCGGGCCAATCGATCGTCGAGGTCGTGGAAAGCTGCTCGGGCGTCGAAAATCGCCATGTTTGGCCGGCGGCCTCGAAGACCTGTTGGTTGGTGAGCGCGATGACGCCGTCGTCACGCTCGAGCTTCCAGCCGCCGTCGCTGGCTCGAAACACCGTGGCGCGAGGATCGTCCTGCGAAGGCAAGGCGAGGAGATCCTTCTCGACGAAGAGCGATCCCGACCCGCCGTCGATGGGAGTGACCATGACCTGCGGCGGAGAGTCGTCGACGAGCTCCCAGGTCTGTTCGATGCGGCCGAACGAAACGCGGTTGCCGCACGAGAGGCGGTAGGCCTGCCCAGCTTTGGCGGGGACGTCGTCGATGAGGGTGCCGTTGCGGCTGCCGAGATCTTTGATCTCCCACCCGTCACCGACCCAACGAATCGAAGCGTGCTGCGCCGAAACGTAGTTGTTGTCGAGCTGAAGGCTCGCTTTCGTCGAGCGACCCACGAGATGGTCCGTTTCGAGGAAGGACGAGCTCTCGGTGCCTAGTCGGCGCAACACACCCATCGGTCGGGCACATCCTACACGGACCTTCGGCCGACGGGGACGCCGTCTCCGATGTGCTGGGCCCCAAAGACGAAATGGGTTGTAACCGTCTGAAATCGAGCGGCTAGCCGACCTCGGCTATGAAGCATGTCGATGACGATGGGCGTAATGAGTCTTGCGCGCCGCGCCGGCGTAGGGAATCGACCGGAGGTGTTGGCGTTCGCCAAGGGTGAGCTCGAGCGGGTTTTGCGAGCCGACTACCACCCGCTGCTCGTCCGCGCCCGGCGTCTCGCCGGCAACGTCGAAGATGCACAAGATCTCTTGCACGACACGTTCGAGCGCGCCCTCTCGCACCGCCGACACGACGAGCCGTGCGCGAACGCATCCGGGTGGCTCACCGTCATCATGCGCAACCTCGCCATCGATCGTCGTCGCAGCGAGGCTCGGCGCCGATCGGCGCTCGACGTCGAGGCCGTCGAGGTGCATCCGCCCGAAGACGAGCCGCTGCCGGCGTGGGCTTGGGTCGAAAAGAGCGACGTCGAGCGCGCCCTTTCGGCCATCGACGAGCCTCTGAGCCTCGCGTTTCGGATGCGCTGGGAGGGCGGCCATTCCTACCGCGAGATCGGTGAGCGACTCGGAATTCCCTCGCCAACGGTGGCCACGCGCCTCTGGCGGGCCAAACGCAAGCTCCGCGCGGCGCTGCTCCGCCATCGCGAAAGCTCCTGATCGACCCCCTTGTTTTTCCGATCGGCCCGGGCGAGGCTCCCGGTGTGAACCGCCTCGCGCCGTTGGCCGTGCTCCTCTGGGGAGCGCTCGTGGGTTGCAACACCGTGCTGGGCATCGATCGGGCGGAGACCATCGAGGCCGACGCCAGCACGTCGACGGGGACGGCCATGCCGGGCTCCGACGCGGGTCAATGCTCGCTGCAGGCAGGCGATCCTTGCAACCAGTGCGTCGCCAAGTCCTGCTGCGCGGAGTACGACGCGTGCCTCGCCGACGCCGACTGCCGCGACGGCCTCGACAAATACATCGTTTGCCTGGGTCAAACCTTCGACAACGACGCGGGCCGCACCTGCGACGAAGAGCTCGCCACGAGCGGCAACAAGAAGGCGACCGCACTGAGCGAATGCGTCTTTCAGGACAAGTGCAACGCCGTTTGCACGGACCGTCCCGTCGGCGATCTCTGCTTCAAATACTGTAGCTGCATGGGCGAGGTGTGCTCCGATCGAAGCTTCGGCGGCGACACCTGTGAGGTGGCATGCAACAAATTCACGCCCCAGCAGCTCACCTGCCGCCCCTATCACTGCAAGCTCGCGGTACAAAATCGCACCGACCCGGTCAAACACGCGCTGCATTGCAGCCACGCCTCCGGCGAGCTGCTCTGCCCCTAGTGCCGCGCGGCCGAAGTCTTGTCCTCAGTTCAGCCGCGGCACTAGGAGGGTCCGCGCCATCGTTCCCAA
>DATEMX010000207.1:0-3191 GCA_035275365.1 Polyangiaceae bacterium
TTCTTCATGTCGTCAAAAACCGCGGCCGGACGGGCGTGGCAAGGGTCGCCTTTTCGAGAAGATCTCTTCCTTCCAAGTACCAGGCGCCCGACGCCGGTTCCACTGCGAACGTCCACTCCGGCGCCGAGGTCGACGAAAAGGGTCGCTAACACTACTGCTGCAGATTTCTCGCCGTCAGATCGATCATCGGAGCGGGCATACGCCAGCTCAACGACTGACCGTGACGGAGTGGACGGAGTCCAGGAACTGGACGGAGTCCACGGAGATCTACGAAGCGAAGCGCAGTGCACAGGCAGATTTGGGGTGCTCTACGCTAGGAGCGGCGAGGCGTGGCGGCTCGTCCGGTCTGAACTAGGTGCTTCCGACAGCTTCGCCGTATTTTACGCTAGGTTTTGGTCATTTTGGATGATCGTGATCTACTCCTGCCAAAGTCTGCAGCAGTAGTGCTAATGTCGGATACCGACGACAATGGGGCGATCGCCGACCAGCTTCATGTGAAGCTCGAAAGCCCGCGGGAGCATGCGATCGCCGCGACGCGCCGTTACTTGAACGACCAGATAATCGCGCGCCGCGACGAGGGCGCCGTCGGGCAAGGTGAAGTCGACCTTACCGTCGCTCGGGCGAACGACGCGCGGATCGGCGGCGGCGTTGCCGTTGCTCGTGAAAAAGTCGATGCGGTAGTCGGTCTCGTCGGGGCGAAGGAGGCCCACCTTCACGGCCTCGTCGCCCAGCGCGAGGCGCGTCCCCATGAGCGAGACGACCTCGATCGGCGTCGCGCGCGCGAACCAATAGCGAACGAGCCCGAGGCGGCGCGCTTCGAGCGCGGCTTGCATCATGCGCTGCGCGCGCCGATCGCCGTAGTGTCCGGCGTCGACGGCGAGCGCAATGTGGGTGGGCGAGAGGTGAGCCACGCGCTTGGCCGCCCAATAAGCGTCGGCGGGGAGCAGCCTACCGGTGGGTTCGAATCGCATCGAGGGTGCGAACGACGCCGGATCGAACCGGGGATCGAGCGCCCCTACCGCGAGTACGTCGACCTGGGTGGGCGTGGGCGGCGGATTGGGCGCAAGCCCTAGCGTGACGAGCCGCACGAACGGCGATCCTCCGCCCTCGACTGGCGGAGGATCGGTCGCACGCACGACGTTGCTCGCGCCGAGCGCGCTGTCGAGCCCGGCCACGAAGTGCACGACGTGGCCTTCGCGCGGCGCACCGACGTAGGCGTCGAGGGTCTTCGAATGGCCGAGCCCCTCGAGCCCGATGAACGACGCGAACACGCCGAGCGTCCGCAGCGTGCGACGATCTTCGTGGGGCACGAGATCATTGGGGTCGTCGCCGCGCACGCCGCGATCCGGCGAATAGCCGAGCTGCACGCTCGGCGGCCACGCAAGGGCAGCGACGCGATAGAAGCCGGACGACGGCGCGGCCCCCGCCTTGAGGATCGCCGGGACGTCTTGCGGAGCACCCTCGGCGCGCCAAAAGTCTTCCGGGCGCACCTTCACGATGTGCGCTGCGGGCGTGTTGAAGCCGAGCGCCCACATGATGCGCGAGGCGATGGCGACGGCTGCGGTGCGCATCTCCGGACGATCGGGCGGGTCGACCACCACCTCGAAGCAGAGGCCGCGAGCGTCGGAGATGAAAAAGCCGCCGGAAGCGACGCCGAGCGCCGTGTCGGGCAAGATCGTGAACGGCGGACGAGGTGGCCCCATGGTATCGGGCCCGCGCGCCATCGTTCCGACGTCGGGTACGCGCGGCTCGAACCAGCTCGACCGCACCACCTCGTCGAACGAATTGACGTCACCCGCGTCGGGATAAGGCGACAAATCGAGGGTCTCGCGGATGGGACGGTGCAAATACACTTCGGAGAGGTAGACCGACTCGGGCACCCGCCGGAATGCCGGCACGGCGATGGGCAACGTATCCCGCGCGTCCATGATCGGAGGTCGCTCGCGAAACCTCGCGGGCCGATAGCCCGCGCACGCGGCGAGGCCTCCGAAGCAGAGCACGGCGAACGGGCGCGTCTTCATTCGCGGTGCTGCCGATCACCGAAGCCCACGGGGACGCCGAGGGTCAAGAGCAAGTTGAAGCCCTCGAGGCTTCCGGCCACCGCAACGCGTCCGACCTGCGTGCTCGAGGTATGCAAATCGAAGCCGAACCCGGCGGCCCACCGGAGGTGGTCGAAGCGAAGCTCGGAGAGCGAAGGAAAGACGCGCGCGACGTCGAAGAAAAGACGCGCCGCGACGAAGCGCATCACGTGCCAACGATAGTCGAGCGACGCCACCGCGGACACCAAATCGCGCCGGTTGTCGAACCCTCGGTACGTCGGTTGCCCGGTGTACTCCTTGAACGGTATCGGCACGTCGTTCCACGGCACGAGGGCGTCGACGGCCAAGCGCGGCGAAAGAATGCTGCTCTTTCGCACGAAGGAGGCGAAGCCGGCGATCTGAAAACCGGTGCGCCCGAACCGCGCCGACTCGTAGATGACGCCCTGCGAGATCCCGCCGTAGCCTTCGATCAAAAGTCCGGGGGCGACGCCGGTGCGGGTCGCCCGGCTGTCGTAGCGCAGCGCGAGCTCGGAGTAGAGAACGCGCTCGGTGCGGTTGGCGCCAACGATCGACGGTCGGTAGAAGACGTCGGTGAGCGCTGACGTGGGGTTGGGATCTTCGGGATCTTGGACGTAGCGCTGCGTCAGGCTCGACGAGAGCAATACTTCGAAGTTCGTGAGCGGGCGCAGACCGAGTCCGGCGATGACGCGCTCTCGGCGCTCGCGATAGATGCCAATCGCCGGACCGTTGCGAAAGAGATTGCGCGGATCGGTTTCGGGCGTTTGGCCGAGACCCCAGTACCCGAGCCCCGTACGCCGGTCGTGGTAGCCCTCGAGCGAGGTCACCGCGGGAAAGCCGAGCGAGAAGCCGTACCGCATACGCGCTTCGACGACGTTGGCGTCGGGTCCACCGTAGCCCGCGCGAACCGTGGCGCCGTAGGGACCCACCCCCGCGATGAGACGCGCGCCGGCGTTGGGGTTGAAGCCGGTCTCCAAGAACAACGTCGGAAAGACGCCGAGCTCACCTCCTTGGGTGAAGAAAAAATCGCGTGCGCGCGGAACGATCTGCTCGTTCTCGAGGAGGCCGCCGGCGATGCCGGTCGCGAAGAAAACGAAGTCGACGACGAGCCGCACCGGCCAGAGCATCGCGTTG
>DATEMX010000208.1:0-19597 GCA_035275365.1 Polyangiaceae bacterium
AGCGAGAAGATTCGCTCGACCATCCAGGGCATGCTCGACCGCGGTGTGTCCGAGCGCCAGAGTGTATGGTTCGGCTAGGAGAGTGTTCGCGTTTCGCGAACGCTCTCCTAACCGAACGAAGCGAGCCGCGTGGGGTGGGACCCCTGAAATTCCACGCTTTTTCGGGGCGAGGCGGCGCGAGGCGCCCCGAAAAGAGCGACACGCGAAATGACCGAGAATCATGCTCGGTCATTTAGCCCCGTCGGGCGTGCTCATCATCGACAAGCCGAGCGGTCTCACCAGCCACGACGTCGTCGCAAGAGTAAGAAAGGCGCTCGCCACGCGCGCGGTGGGGCACGCAGGCACACTCGATCCGGCGGCGACCGGCGTGCTCGTCGTGCTCGTGGGCGAGGCGACCAAGCTCGCTCCTTACCTGACCCAGCAGGACAAGACGTACGACGCCACGGTCACGTTCGGCACCTCCACGACGACCCTCGACGCCGAAGGCGATGTCGTGGCCAGAGCGCCATTGCCCGATGAACTCGTCCGCGAGCCACGAGCCGCGATCGAACGCGCCCTCGCCATCGAGCGAGAACGGACCGAACAAATTCCGCCCGCGTTCTCGGCCATCAAGTTGGCTGGGCGTCCGGCCTATGAGCGCGCGCGCAGGGGCGAGGAGGTGCCCCTCGTCGCGCGCTCCGTGAGAATCGTCGATGCGCGCGTCGTCGCGATGGCCAAAGAAACGGTCACCCTGTCGCTGCGCGTTTCCAAGGGTTACTACGTGCGCTCATTCGCGCGCGATCTCGGCGCGACGCTGGGCGTGCCCTCACATTTGTCGGTGCTTCGCCGCGTGGCTAGCGGGCTCTTTACGTTGGCCGAGGCATTGCCGCTCTCGTCGAGCGGCGAAGAACTGCTGGGCGCGCTCTTACCCGTGGAAGACGCCGCCCGGCGCGTGCTCGCCGCAGCCGAGCTCTCGGCCGAAGGCGCGTTTCGGGCCGTGCGAGGCCAACCGCTCGTCGCCGAGCATTTCACCGTGGCGCCTCCGGCGGGCTCGTCCGCCTGGTTCAATCGCGCGGGCGAGCTCGTGGCGGTAGGCCGCGCGACCGAGCAAGGATTCGCCGTCGAACGCGGCTTCGCTCATTCGACCTCGAACGACGCCACCTGAAGACCGCGGGCGCCGAGGCGCCTCGAGAGTCGCTCCTTCCACGCCGCGCCGTCGACGCCGGGCGGCACATCGAGCGACACGCGCAACGCTCCACCCTCCGCGTGGATGACGAGCGTCGCCCCCTCGAGCTCACCGGCACCGAGCTCGAGACGCGCCGTGCCGTTGTGGCTGTCGCCCGCCCACGCCATACGTCGAACGAGCCGCGTGAGCACATGGTCGAGCGACGCGCGCGACGCCAGCGACGCCTGCTCGGTCGCAGTGGGCGCCGCGGTGCGCGCCACGCCCTGCGGCCCTAAGCCGGGGGCGAGGAGCGTCCGCGTCATGGGATCGAGGGGGTCGCCCGGGTGCGCCGCCGAACTCTCGGGGAGCAAGACGTCGTCGTGCGCGTGTTCGCTTTCGCCGCGCGAAGGGATTGGCGCCGACGGACCATTGCCCGGCTCGGGAGGCTCGGTGGCGCCGTTCGCATGGCGCGACAGATAGGCCGAAAGGTGGGGCCGGCCTCCCGCGGGTTGGCCTGGCTGGCGGTGGAGCTGCTCCCGAAAGGCACTCGGGTGCAGGACCGGCCGCCTCAGCCCTGGCATGGTGCTACGCTGGAGCGCGCCCGTGGTGGAAGAAGACGTCCTTGAAGATTGGATCGGTTGATTCGTCATGTTTCCCCCTTCGGTGCAAGGCCCCGAAAGTTGCTACAAATCTGTCATCGACACATCTCCTCCACCTTTGTGCGGGAGACGTGCCCTTGCGCCTGTGCTTGGTGGTCCGCTAGGTTCTTGGGCGGGCGGGCGTATGACCGGTGTAGAGGATTGTGCGGAGCCCGCCCTTTGGACCGCTGAGGAGACCGTTTGAACCTACCAGAAGCCGATGTTCTGGAAGGCCTGCTCGGCGCGCTCCTTTGCGCGACCATAGGGTCCGTCTTCGCCACGCTCGACGCCGCGCTCAGCGCGCTCAACCCGGGCCGGCTCTCAGCGCTCCATGAAGAGGCGAAGGGCCTGCCCAGGGCAAGCCTCCAGCGCTACATCGACAACCCGAGCTCCCAGCACTCGCGCTGGCTCGTGGGTCGCGTGGTGTTCACGGCCCTCGCTGCGGTGCTCGTCGCCAACGCCCTGGCCCCCTATGTGCCGCGGTGGTCGATGGCGCCGCTCGGGGCTCTTGGCGCGCTGCTTACCTACGGGACATGCGCCGAAATCGGCACCACCCTCGCCCGCAGCCGCGCCGACTACTTCGCGATGCGCGTCTTTCCCATCGCGCGGCCGCTCGAGCTCTTGGTCATCCCGTTCGCCTTGCCGCTCTCGTTCCTCGGGCGCCGCGCCAGCCGCTTGCTCGGCCCCGACGCACCACCCGACGCTCGGCAAACCGAGACCGAAGTTCAATGGGTGATCGCGGAAGGGCAAAAGCACGGTGGCCTCGGCCAAGAGCCGGCGGAGATGCTCCGCAACGTCCTCGAGCTCAAAGACTTGATCGCGCGCGACGTGATGGTTCCGCGGACACGCATGTGCGCTATCGCCGCCGACACGCCTCTTCCCGAGGTGCTTCGCCTCGTCGCGAGTGAAGGGCACTCGCGCTACCCGGTCTATCGGGATCAGGTCGACAACGTCATCGGCCTTCTCTACGCGAAGGATCTTTTTCGGCTCCTCAAGGACGAAAAGCTACCGAGCATGCCGCTCGCCGATTTGGTCCGCGCTCCCGTCAACTTCGTGCCCGAGATGCAGGGCGTCTCCAGCGTTCTTCGCGAAATGCGCGCCAGGCGCCTCCACATGGCCATCGTCATCGACGAGTTCGGCGGCGTGAGCGGGATCGTCACCCTCGAGGACATCATCGAAGTCATCGTCGGCGAGATCCGAGACGAGTACGACACCGAGGAGGCCCCCATTCAGGATCTGGGCGACGGGCGCCTCTTGGCCGACGCTGCCGTCTCGGTTCACGACCTGTCGGCCTACCTCGGCGCAGAGATCCCCGAAGACCGCGACTACGAATCGCTGGCGGGCCTCATCATCCACCGGGCCGGCAAAGTGCCTAGCGTTGGCGCGCACCTCGAAGCCTTTGGCCTCTCCTTCGTCGTGCGCGAGGCCGACGAAAAACGCATCGCCAAGGTCGAGATCGTCCGCCCGCGCCCTCTCTCGGAGCCGGCCCCTGCCGCGAGCGACAACGAAGCCACGAGCAGCGGCAAGATGCGGAGGGCATCGAGCAGCAAGATCCCGAGCGAATCACCGAGCGGCAAGATCCCGAGCGAGGCACCGGCAAAGATCCCGAGCGACGCTCCCAGCAAGATCCCCAGCGACGCGCCGCCCGACGATCCGACGAAGAAGTCCGACCCCGACCGCAAAATCGCCTCCGCCGCCACATGAACCACCGAGGTCCGGGTGCTCCGCGGCCACCGCGCGCGCCGCACCTCGAGCTCTTCCCTCGGCTCGACCGGGCGTGGCCGAGTGACGGACTCGGGCCGATCGCGGTGCTCGTCGCTCAGCTGCCCGATCCCGGCGAGCTGCCGGAAGGCGCGCTCATCCTCGTGCGCGAATCGGGACCCAAAGCCCGCGGCCTTCGTCGATGGATCGGTGCGGCGGTCCGCATCTTCCAAAAGCCGCGCCGCGCACACACGGCCGTCCGCTGCACCGCCCTCTTGGCTCGCGGCTATCGCGACATTGCTTCGGCGATAGACCCCAAGACGGGCGAAGCGCTCGTCTGGGCCACCTCGAGCGTTACTTCTGGCCGATCTTCTTCAGCGCCGTAAGGAGCTGCTCGCCCTTGGCGATGACGCCCGTTTCGTCGTCGTCGCCGGGCGTACCGCTACCGGCAAGAACGCCCTCGGTCTTTGCCAACTCGCTCGTGATGCGCGTAAGGATGTCGTTGGGGAACGAAGACGCCACCGAATCGGGATCGAGCGGAATGGTCGCGACCTTCTTCTCCGACGAGAAGACGTCGCCCGTTTGGTAGCGCTCCGTTTCGACGAGCTCGCGGCCCGTCGAGATCTTGAACTTCTCGGGCCACTTGCTCTCTTTGTAGGCAAAGGATTCGGCCGGGTTGATCGCCGCGAGAACGGCAATGGGGCCGTGCGCCGGGCTTTTTTGCACGAAAACCGACCACGAAACCTTCGGATTGCTCGCCGCACCGAGGGCCGCAACGATGGTGGCCTTCTGACCGCTGAACAAATTCTTCAGCGCGTCTTTGCGGTCGTTGATGGCCTCGACGCTGTTCGTATAGTTGAACAACATCTGCAGCGTGCGACCGTCGAAGCGGCCGATGTTCCGACCGGCCAGCTTGTCGGCGCCAAAGGGGATGGAGAGACCGCCGAGCTCGCTCGCGAACGATTCGGGGAATTTTTTCTCCTTCATGTCTTTGACGGCCGCGCCGATCTTGTCTTTGAGCTCTTTGATTTTGCCCTGCGACTTGTCGATGTCACCGATGAGCTCTTGAGCCCCCTGCAGCGCGACCGTCGCGCCCTTGGCATCCGAAGATCGGCCGCCCCATGCGAAGCCGAGGCCGAGCCCCACGACGAGCATGATGCTGCCCAGAATCGTGGCGCGTTTGCCGCCTCTTTGAGCGGCGCGCACGGTCTCTTCGTCGAGCTCGATCTTGATGGTCGAGGGCGCGGGCCGCGCCACCGGCGAGGTGGCAACCGGCACCCCGAAAGGATCGGTCTGCGGCTTCGATCCGCCGAAAGGGGGCATCGGAACGCCAACGGGAACGCCCGGCGCCGCCCCCCCCGCGAAACCGCCTCCTACGCCCGGCGGAGGCACCGAGCCCCCTAGACCGGGAGGAGGCGCCACCGACCCCGGCGCTCGGGGAACGGCCGGCACCGGCACGGCGGCAGCAGGAACGGCGGCAGCGGCACCGGCTGCACCTTTTCCGAGACGGGCTTTGAGATCGATCTTGGGCTTTTTCTCGTCGGCAGCCATGGTTTCCTCGGCAGGCTAAAATAAGGCTTTTGCAGCGGGGGCGCGCGGTTGGGAACGCGACGGCTTGGGTGCCGGTCCCGGGGGAACGCACGTTAGCGAGACGACCTCCGGAATGTCAACGTTTGACCCCGACGCGAGCTACGTCCATCCTCAGCACTCCCCTCATGGCTCGCCTCGTCGTCATCGATAACTACGACTCGTTTACCTATAACCTCGTGCAATACCTCGAAACGCTCGGGGCCCAGTGCGACGTGATGCTCAACGACGCCTGCGACGTAAGCGCGATAGCCGGCCGAAAGGCCGACGGCATTCTGATCTCCCCCGGACCATGCACGCCCGACGAAGCGGGCGTGAGCCTCGACACCGTGCTGCGCCTGTCGGGGACGGTGCCGATCTTGGGCGTATGCCTCGGGCATCAATCGATCGGTCAAGCATTCGGCGGGCGCGTCGTGCGCGCCGAGCGCCTCATGCACGGCAAAACCTCCCCCATCCTGCATGACGGTAAGTCGATCTTCCACAACCTCTCCAACCCGTTCACCGCGACGCGCTACCATTCGTTGCTCGTCGAGCGCGCGAGCCTGCCCGCAACGCTCGAGGTCAGCGCGTGGACGAGCGAAGGGGAGATCATGGGCCTGCGGCACAAGAGCTTGCCCGTCGAGGGTGTTCAGTTTCATCCGGAGTCCATCCTCACCAGCGAGGGCATGAACCTGCTCAAGAATTGGTTGTCGAGCATCGCGGGGCAGCGGTCGTGAGCACCGAGCCCATCCTCTTCCGTGAGGTTTTTCGCGAGATCGCGCGCGCGGAGGGCCCCACGCCTGCCACCGTTCGGGCCGCGTTCGACGCCATCCTCGTGGGAGCCTGGTCGCCGCCGCAGATCGCGGGGTTCGTCATCGCCCTGCGCGTGCGTGGCGAAACGCCGGAGATCATCGCCGCGGCCGCGTCGGCCATGCGCTCGGCCATGGTCGTGGTCGACCACGGTCTTGCGCAGACCCTCGACACCTGCGGTACCGGTGGCGATGGGCTCGGCACCCTCAACGTCTCCACGGCCGCTGCGATCGTCGTCGCGTCGCTCGGTGTCGCCGTCGCCAAGCACGGCAATCGCGCCGGTTCCGGCAAAACGGGCGCGGCCGACGTGCTCGAGGCGCTGGGCGTTCCCCTCGACGTCCCGCCCGAAAAGCAGGCCGGCGTCCTCCGCGACGCGGGCATCGCTTTCTTGTTCGCGCAGATGCACCACCCTGCGATGAAGCACGCCGGTCCGGTGCGGCGCGAGCTCGCCGGCGTCCCTACCATTTTCAACATCCTCGGGCCGCTCGCGAACCCCGCCCGGGCAACCCATCAGCTCGTCGGCACGTTCGACGACGGCCTCAGGCCCATGATGGCCGCGGCGCTCCGCTCACTCGGCACGCGCCGAGCTTGGGTCGTTCGCGGCGAAGACGGCCTCGACGAAGTGAGCCCAACGGGCCCTACCCGCGTCACCGAGCTCGACGGCGAAAGCCTGCGCGAACGCGCTGTCGCTCCCGAAGACTTCGGCCTCCCTCGCCTGCCCCTCTCGGCCATTGCGGGCGGCGACGCGCCGTCCAACGCCGCGGCCATCGAAGCCATCTTGCGAGGCGATCCGCACCCCGCGCGAGGCGCCATCGTGCTCAACGCCGCGGCTGCGCTGGTCGTTGCGCGAGGTGTCGAACCGAAGGCGGCTGCCATCGACGCCGACCAAGCGATCGCGTCCGGCCGCGCGGCGGCGACCCTCCAAAAGTGGAAGACGTTGGCCCTCGGCGCTCGGCTTTCCTGACGGCGCGATGGGTCTTCTCGACAACATCCTCGCCAAGAAGGCGACCGAGGTGATCGAGCTTCGAAAGCAACCGCGACCGGTGCGCCCTCCTCATTGGGGAGCGCGCAGCGTCGTCGATGCTTTGTCGCGCCCAGCGGCGGCGCCGCTTCGCCTCATCGCGGAGGTGAAATTTCGTTCTCCGTCGGCGGGCCCGCTTTCGCGCGCGCTCGGCGCGGGCGAGCGCGCCCTCGCCTATCAAGAAGGTGGCGCCGCCATGGTGAGCGTCCTGACCGACGCGACGTGGTTCGACGGTTCGCTCGACGACCTTCGCGCCGCGCGCGAGCGTCTTCAAATCCCCCTCTTATGTAAGGACTTCCTCATCGATCCGGTCCAAGTCGACCACGCCTGGGCCGCCGGCGCCGATGCCGCGCTCGTCATCGTGCGCTGTGTGTCGCGCGATCGCGACTTGAAAGGGCTCGTCGACGGCGCCCTCGCCTGTGGCGTCGAGCCCTTCGTCGAAGTCGTCGACGAGCGCGAGCTCGGCCGCGCTCTCGAAGCAGGCGCACGTCTCGTTGGCGTCAACGCGCGAGACCTCGACACGCTGCAAATGGATGCCGCGCGCGCCACGCGCGTGCTCGAGCAAATTCCGAGCGGCGTCGTTGCCGTCCATCTCTCCGGCCTCAAGACGCCGGACGACGCGGCCCGGATCGGCAACTCACGGGCCGACGCGGCGCTCATCGGCGAAGCCTTGATGCGAACCGACCAGCCCACCGAAGCCCTGCGCATGCTCGTCGCCGGGGCCGCCCGCAAAAACTAGTCCGGCGAGCGATCTCGCCCGTATGGTCTGCCGGTGGACCTCTCGGCAGCCGTGGACGCGTACCTCGATCACCTTCGCGTCGAGCGCGCCCTCAGCCCTCACAGCGTCAGCGCCTACGCCACGGATCTCAACAAGTTGGTGGGCTTTGCCGAGGAGCGGAACGTCACCGGCACGGAAGGATTGGATCCCGTCGTGGTCACGCGATTCTTCGTCTCGCTCGACGAGAGCGGGCTCGGCGCGCGTTCGGCCGCGCGCCACCTTTCGGCCGTCCGCGGGTTTTGCCGATTTTTGGTGCGCGAGCGCCTCGTCTCTGCCGATCCGAGCGCGCTCCTCGTGCCCCCGAGGCTCGGCCGTCGGTTGCCGGTGGTCGTTTCCTTCGAGGAAGTCATTCGCCTCCTGGCGGCTCCCGACGTGCGCCGTCCGCGCGGTTTGCGCGACCGCGCCATGCTGTCGCTCATGTACGCCGCAGGCCTTCGCGTGAGCGAGCTCTGCGCGCTCAAGATGACCGACGTCGACCAGCAACGCGGGTTCGTCAACGTCCTCGGCAAGGGCGGCAAACGTCGCGTCGTCCCCGTGGGCGAAGTCGCCCTGGCCGATCTCGCGGCCTACCTGAAGGACGGCCGCGGGCCCCTCGCCCACCCCGCGCTTTTCCTTTCGTCGTGGGGCACGCCACTCACCCGACAAGGTTTTTGGAAACTGATCGTGCGCTACGCCCGAGGAGTGGGCATCACCAAGCGCATCTCACCCCACAAACTCCGCCACTCGTTCGCTACGCATCTGCTCGAGCGCGGCGCCGATTTGCGCAGCGTCCAAGCTATGCTCGGTCACGCCAACATCGCGACGACCGAAATTTACACCCACGTGGCGACCGACCATGTGAAGCGCGCCCACCAGAAGTCCCATCCACGCGCGTAGATGGCGGCCGTGAAGCCTGGTTGGTCGCCATGAAAAAATTGAACAACTTCGTAATCTTGAAACCAAGCCCGCGCGAACATGACGCTCCCGCTGGCCAGCGACCTCCCGTCGGAGGTAGTCTCACGGAGCTACCCCCAATGCTGACGCAACAGCGTGCTCGCCCGGCGTACCCTCCAAGATCGCTGACGTCTGGCGTCCACACAGCGATCAAGAAGAAGATGAAGGCTCCCCCGCCCGTGTTGGCGAGCGACGTCCTGCGCGAGGACCTCGCGCCGCTCGAGCCGGGGAGGCGCGCTTCTCGGCTTTGGGACGGCGTGATTGCCCTCATCTACGTCGGTGTTGCGGTCTGCCTTCGCTTCGATTTGGGGATGGGCGGCGTCTCCAACGAAGCAGGGGCCGTGTGCCTCGCGGCGGCTGCGGCGTCGGGCGCAACCGCGATCGTCCCCTTTTCCTATCTCTGGCGCGCGGCCGTCGGCGCCGTCATCGGCGCGGGCGTCGTCTCCCTGGGGCTCCTTGGTATCGGTCCCTTGGCGCTCTTGGTCGAGCCGGGGTCTCCTTCGTGGCTCGAGACCTTCCGCGTGGTCACATGCGTCACGATTCCGGCAGCCCTCCTCTTTCGGTCGCATTATCGCGCCTACCGCAAGGGTCGCGTACTCTTGGCGTTAGCGTTTGCCGTTGCGCTCCCCTTCTTGGTCGAAAAGAGCTTTCTCCTGACGACCGGGCCGGTCATGTCGCGCGTCGGTGCGGGGCTTGCTGCAGCGGGAGCCTTGTCGGGTCTCCTCGCGTTCATGTCGGCCCCCACCACGGCCGTTACGATGTGGTGTGCAGAAGCCTTGACCGCGCTGGTGGCGGTCGACGTGGGCCTTCGTCAGTTTTATCAAGCAGCGCCCGCGGGGGCCGGGCCGCTCGCGTATCCGCTCGTCGCGTTGGCCTTTTTTGCCGCCGTAGTGCCGATTGCGCTCGGTCTCTTCCAGTTGCTGGCAGCCATCTACGCCCGTGAGGCCCGGCTCGTCGACGTGCATCGACCTTCCCAGCCCGAGCCCGCCGAAGAACCCGCGCCTTCCGAATAGTCCGCTCGAAAAGGGCGGAACTTCGCCGCCGCCCGACTGTCGGTTCTAGGAACGACGACATCGCAGTTCGCGTGGTCCCGAGCCGGGCGGTTCGGTCGTCCACGAGACCCGAGCGAGTCGAAATGCATTTCCTTACGCGCCGAGAAGCCGCGTTCGGGAGAGGAGTGTTCCGCCATGTCCCGGTCCAAACGTATTGCCGTGCCCGACCATTCTCCAACGATCGAAACGGTGACTTTTGCCATGGTGCCGCAAGGGCCGCCGATCTCCGCGAGCGAAGTCGAGGAGACCGAAGAAAACGCACTCGAAGTGCGCGTGCTCTGGGAGCAGACGATGCTCGCTACACGACTTCTGCAGGGCAAAGCGACGGCGGTGATCGGTGACCACCGCGACTCCATCGCCTTCATCCCCGCAGCGCTCCTCGGAGGCGCCGCCGCGCTTTCGGTCGCGAGCGCGACCGCCGATGGCTTCGTCGTGCACTTGCCCGCGCGCGCGTTTGCCCGCGTACATCGCGGAAATACTACGGACACGGTAGAGGGGCCCGGCGAGGTCGTCACCTCCCGAGGCGACACCATAACGATGGCGCTCGGAAACTTCCATTTGCAGATGATCCACGGGCACGCGGCTCGCGCCTTGCCGCCGACGTCGATGCGCGAACGCTTGCGGCAGGGCGCCGGCTCGCAAGTCTTGGGAGCGGCGCTCTTGCACGCCGCATTCTTCGGCGTATTCGCGTACTACACGCCGGCGCTGGCCTCCGAGCAGAGCTCCTCTGCGCGCGAGGATCAGATCACCCTGATGCGTCACTATCTGCAGGCTACGGCGACGCCGGAGCCTCCCGAAACAAGGAGCAGCGATCCGGGCGGCGAAGGTTCGGCGGCGAGCGGCGGAGCGCGGGCGAGCGGCGCCGAAGGCTCCATGGGCAAACCGGGCGCGGCGCGCGCCAACCTGCGCTGGGGCAAGGAAGGCCCTACCAAAAATCCCGACGCTTCACTGGATCGCGAGCGAGCTCTGGCCGACGCGCGGACCTTCGGCGCCATCGGGATTCTCTCGGCCAACTCGGGCGACGCCAACGCACCCATCGCCGTGTGGGGTCGCGCCGACGCGCTCTTCGCCGATCCGCGGAGCGCGCTCGGCGCGATGTGGGGAGCCGACATCGGCGAAGCAGCCGGCTCGGGCGGGCTCGGGCTGAGTGGACACGAAGAAGGCGGCGGAGGACACGGCGAAGGCGTGGGCATGAACATGAACGAGTTTGGCAAACTCGGTCACGACTTCGGGCCTCCCGGCGGCGGCGGTGGCATCGGGGGTCGTGGCAATTGCAAGGGGTGCACCCTCCGCGGCCACACTACCAAGGGCCCGATCCTTCGAACCGCCGGAGACCTGGAGCTCAACGGGCGCATCCCGGCGGAGGTCATCCAGCGCGTCGTGCGCAGCAACTTCGGTCGCTTCCGCAATTGCTACGAGAACGGGCTACGCGACAATCCCAGCCTGTCCGGGCGGGTCGTCACCCGCTTTGCCGTTGACCAGCGAGGAGCAGTCTCGATGGCCGCCGACGGCGGCAGCTCGCTCCCCAGCGCGAGCGTCGTGCAGTGCGTGGTCCGATCGTTCTATTCGCTCTCGTTCCCAGAGCACCAAGGCGGCGTCGTGACCGTCGTGTACCCCCTCTCCCTACAACCCGAGTAGCGGAAAGCCCAGTCGCCGCCAAACGAGAAGTTACGCAAAGGACCGGCCGGGCTTGACAAAAGCCCGCCGGTCCTTCACCTTCGCGCTCCTTCTGACCGACTGCGGGGCTCAATTCCGCGTCATCCAAGCGAGCGAAGTCATGGCGAAAAGCGACATCACGGGCAAGCGCAAAGTACGAGCGCAGAATGTCTCGCACTCGAACATCAAGACGAAGCGATGGCAAAACGTCAACATCCAAACGCGCCGCGTTTGGGTGCCCGAAGCGGGTCGCTTCGTCACGCTCAACCTGACGACGCGCGACATCCGCACGATCGACAAGATCGGCGTCGTGGCGTACGCCAAGCGGCACGGCGTTTCGCTCGTCTGAGTCGCAGAACTCGGCGCTCACGCGCCTTCGAGCTCTACGGCGATCACGCTGGCGGCCGAAACACGTCCTTGGCTCGGCGGAGCAACGCGAAGACTTCGACGTCGGAGGCGCTCGCCGGCGCGCCGATCGTCCGCCGGATCTCCGCGTTGCCGCAGCGCAGAAACGGGTTCGTGGCAAGCTCCTCGGCGATCGTGCCGCCCACCGTGGGCTCGCCGCGCGCGCGAAGCCCCGTTGTGCGCGCGAGCCGCTCGCGGGCCGCGCCATTGCCGGGCTCCACGTGCATCGCGAATTTCAAATTGCTCACCGTGTACTCGTGGCCGCAATAAATGCGCGTCCCTGGGTCGAGGCGCGCGAGCACCTCGTTCAGCGATCGGTACATCATGGCCGGCGTACCCTCGAAAAGCCGCCCGCACCCGGCGAGAAAGAGCGTGTCTCCGGTGAACACGACGTCGCCGATCACGTAGGCCACGGCACCCGTCGTGTGACCGGGAATGTGCAGCGCCCGAATGTGCAATCGGCTCCAAGTGAACGCCTGCCCGTCCGTCAAAAATTCGCTCTGATTCGGGATTCGTCCGCGATCGCTCTCGTAGCCGTAGATACGGAGGCCCTCGTGCCGAGCGGCGAGCGCTTCGTTACCTCCAACGTGGTCCTGGTGGTGGTGCGTCGCGAACACGGCCGTCAGCCGCCCTTCGGCTCCAGCCAGAGCGGCCTCGACCGGAGCCGACTCCGACGCGTCGACGACGGCGAGTTCGCCGCTTCCGTCGTCGAGCAGGTATGCGTAGTTGTCTTCGAGGCACGGTATCGGCGTCACGCCCAGCGTCATGTGCGGCAGCCTACGTGCCGATCCGCGCGTAGCGCCAGCGGAATTGGCTCGACACGCTGATCCTCTGTCCAGTAACCTATCGCCCAGCCCCGACATTTGTGTAGAAAGGTCTCGATCAACACCCCGACGCTCGTCTAATTAACCCGCGGATTCTCCGTGTTGGTTTGACGACGAAAACTTCACCAGGTTTCTTGGGGTGTCCTCAGGGCCAAAAGACGGATGCGAACGCTCATCGACGCTCTGCGTGACAACGCCAAGCACACCGAGAAGGGAATCACCTTCGTTCGTTCGGATGGCCGTGAGCAAACGCTTTCGTACCGCGATGTTTGGAGCGAAGCGCGACGACGTGCGCTCGTCTTGGCCGACCACGGCATCGTCAAAGGCGACCGTATCGTCCTCACGTTGCCCGAGCCCGACGACTTCGTTTTGACCTTTTTCGGCGCGCTCGCCGCCGGGGCCGTTCCGGTCCCCCTCTATCCGCCACAGACGCTGGCCAAGCTCGACGCGTATCTCGCCAACTTGTCGCGCATCGTCGAGGTGGCGGGCGCCAAGCTCATCGTCACCGGAAATCGCCCGCTCTCGCCCGAGAGTGGCGCCGCCGAGGCCACGCGCGCGCTCTTCGCGCTGCCGAGCCTTCGCGCCGAGGAAATGGCGGCGGCCCCAGCGAGCGTGGGCGACGTGCTCGCCGACGTCGGCCCCGACGACCTTGCCTTTCTGCAATTCACCTCTGGCAGCACCTCGAGCCCCAAAGGCGTGATGGTCACGCACAGAAACCTCGCCGCCAACGCGAAGGCCATCATGTTCGACGGGCTCCGCTCCGATCCCGAGCGCGACAAGGGCGTGAGCTGGCTGCCGCTCTATCACGACATGGGGCTCATCGGCTTCGTCATCGCGCCGATCTTCGCCGAGGTCCCCGTCGTGCTCTTGCCGACCACCTCGTTCGTACGCAGGCCGTCGTCATGGCTCGACGCCGTGCACCGGCACCGCGGCACCATCACCTTCGCGCCAAATTTCGCCTACGCTCTGGCCGTGCAAGGCATCTCGGCCCGCCAAATGGAAGGTTGGGATCTCTCGTGCGTTCGCGCGCTCGGGTGCGGGGCCGAGCCCATCGACTCCGAGACGGTGCGAGCGTTCATGGACAAGTTCGAGCCCGCGGGCTTGAAGCGGACGGCCATCCTGCCATCGTACGGCTTGGCCGAAGCTACGCTCGCCGTCACCTTCTCCGATCTCGACGAGGCGCTCGAGATCGATCGCGTCGATCCGCAGGCGCTTCTGCAAGGGCGCGCCGACACCGCCCCAAACGGCCACTCGTGCGAGATCGTCTCCTGCGGGCGCCCCTTTCCTTCGCATCGGGTCGAGATCGTCGACGAGGCCGGCAAGCTCCTCGACGAGCGGCAAATCGGCGAAATCGTCGTCGAGGGGCCCAGCGTAGCCAAGGGCTATTTCGGTGACGAAGCGACGACGCGCGCCACCTTCCGCAACAATCGCCTCTTCACGGGCGACCTCGGCTATTTCGCCGACGGCCGCCTCTACGTGTGCGGGCGCAGCAAGGACCTCATCATTCTCCGCGGGCGCAACTACTTCCCGCAAGACATCGAGAAGATCATCTCCGAGGTCGAGGGCGTGCGGACCTCGCAGGTGGCCGTCTTCACTTGCCCGCGGCAGAACGGCAAAGCCGAAGGCTCGATCTCGAGCGACGAGCGGCTCGTCGTCGTGGCCGAAGTCACCAAATCGCAGTTCGTCGAAGACACGGTGCGGCGCGAGATAGTCGGCGCCGTCCATCAACAGATGGGGCTCCGCGTCGACGAGGTGCACTTTTTGAGGCGCGGCGCGCTTCCCAAAACGTCGAGCGGTAAAGTTCGTCGGAGAGAAACCCGAGCGCGGCTTCAGGCGGGAACACTCGCTCTGGCGGCGGCGTCCGGTAGTGAGGAGTGACCCGTGGGATCGACCAAAGACCAAGTTCAAGTTTCATACGACGTGTCGAACGAGTTTTTTCGGCTCTGGCTCGACGAACGGATGAACTATACGAGCGCCGTCTACGAGCACGAAGGCCAATCGCTCGAAGCCGCTCAATTGAACAAGCTCCGCATCTTATCGGAGTTCGCCCGTCTCACTCCGGAGTCGAAAGTGGTCGACATCGGCTGCGGCTGGGGCGCCAACCTCGAGTACATGGCCACCACGCGCGGCGTGAAGAACGTCTACGGCGTAACCTTATCGTCGGCGCAGATGGAAGAGATCAACCGCCGCAAGATCCCGGGCGTCAAGGCTTACTGCTGCGACTACGAAGACCACAAGCCCGAGGTGAAGTACGACGCCGTCGTCTCCATTTGCATGATCGACCACCTCGTTTCGCCCGAAGAGGCGCGTCACGGCAAGGCCGTCGACAACTTTCGCAGGTTCTTCCGCACCGTGCACCAATGGACGGCGCCGGGCGCGTGGTTCGCCCTTCAGCACATCGTGCGCAATCGCGTCCCCCGCGACAAGAAAGACCTCGAAGACGTGCATTGGGTCACCCACGAGATCTTCCCGGGGGGCCTCAATCCGCGCATCGAAGAGGTCGTGCAAGCCGTGAACCCCTACTGGGAGATCGTGCAGATGAACTCACGGCGCATGGACTACCGAAAGACGACGCACGAGTGGCGTAAGCGCTTGCGCGACCACGAGGCGGAGATTCGCCAGAAGTGGGGCGACCAAGTCTTCATCGACTACGACCGTTACCTCAGCACCTGCGTAACTGCGTTCGACAAGCACTATTCGTCGTTGGCCCAGTACGCGCTACGCCGCATCGAATAAGGATTGGCAGGAGACGATCATGAGTAATCAGCAGGACCTTATTGCCCTTTTCAAAGAGGTCGCCACCCAGGTCGACAAGCGTGAGTTTCGCGACGTGACCGGCGAATCGATCATCAGCGATCTCGGAATCGACTCGCTCTCGATGATGCAAATCGTCGGCGAGATGGAGCTTCGTCTCGACATCATGATCCCCGATGAGGATCTGGTCGAGCTCGTCACCGTGGCCGACCTCGTCAACGTGGTGAAGCGCCGCAAGGAAGGCGCGTGATGGAGTCGCGCCTCGCGATGCGGATGTACCAGGAGTACGTCGACTTCTTCAAAAAGGCGGAGAAGGAGCGGCGCTGGAATCCGTTCGAGGACATCCCGTGGGACAAGGTGAACAAGAATGCGAGCGAAGAGCTCGCACTCTGCGCCGAGACGTTCTGCGGCGTCGAGATGTATTTGCCCGACTACGTGGCGGGCGGCATCAACGTCGTGCGCAAGTCGTTCGGGCAGGCGTGGTTTCAGGCCAATTGGGCCTACGAAGAGTCGAAGCACGCGCTAGCGCTCACCGAATACCTCTTGCGCAGCGGCAAGCGCACCGACGAGCAAATGGCCGATTTCCAGGGCCGCATCTTCGAGAAAGTGTGGGAGTTGCCTTTCAAGACGCCCCGCCAGATGACCCTCTACGGCGTCATTCAAGAAATGGCCACGTTCGTCATCTATTTGAAGCAACGCGACCGCGCCTTGCAAGAGCAGTGCGAGGCCTTGCACAAGATCTACGACCTCATCGCCCGCGACGAGATCGCCCACTGTCGGTTCTACCAGACGGTGGTGAAGGTCTTGCTCGAGGAGGACCGCGAGGACACCCTCGCCGACTTCGCCCACGTGTTCGCGAATTTCGAGATGCCCGGCGTGGCGCTCGTGCCCGACTACGACGGGCGCGTCGAGGTGATGCGCTCGGCGGGGATCGACCGCGCCGTGTTCCTGCAGAAGGTCTACTTCCCCATCCTGAAATACCTGGGCGTCACGCGGCACGAGCTCCTTCGTGTCAGCAAGAATCGAACAGCCGAAGAGCAGGACGAACCGCCGCGCCTTTTGCGCGCGCTCTGAGGGGTACGAGGGAAGTGCTAAGCAAACCCCGTCTCACGAGCGATGCGATGGAGAAGCTCTGCCATCCCCTACCCGCCGATTCGACCGTCGCCCTTTTCGCCGCTTGATCTTGTCCTTTGTGCCCGGTGGAGGTGGCGCGCCAGATCGCTCAGGGCGCGCAGATCGCACAACCTTCGAGCGACGGCCCCTTCGAACGATTCTTTCGGCGAGGGACGCTCGGCGGCAAGGCGCGCGGGCGCTTCGGCGATTGACTCGGGAACGTAGAGCTCGCGCAAGATGGAGAGCCTTCCCGCCACACCGGGCCGTGATGCTCCGGACACGGGCCCATCGCGGCGCGGGTCACGAACCATCGTCCTGTTCCAAGCCCTTTGGGAACTACGCGCGTTCGAAGGCGAGCACGCAGTTGTGCCCGCCGAAGCCCGCGCTGTTCGAAATCGCGAAGCGAGCGTCGACGCTCCGTGCCTCGCGCACGAGATCGATGTCGAAGGTGGGGTCGAGGCGATCGACGTTGATCGACGGGTGCAACTTCTGATCGCGCAGTGAGCAAATGACGGCGATGGCCTCGGCTGCGCCGGCCCCCCCGAGTAGGTGGCCGATCATCGATTTGGTGGCCGAGATCGGGATCGTTCGGAGTGCTTCGCCGAAGACGGGCTTCATCGAGAGGTACTCGGCGACGTCGCCTTGCGGCGTCGATGTTGCGTGGGGATTGATGTAGCCCACGTCGTCGGGGGAAACCTCGGCACGCTTCAGCGCCGCTTCGATGGCGAGCCTGAGGCCGAGTCCTTCGGGGTGCGGCCTCGTGAGATGCTCGGCGTCGCTCGTCATGCCCCAGCCGACCAAATAGGCGAGCGCACGTGCGCCTCGCGCCTTGGCGTGGCTCTCCGACTCGAGGACGAGGGCGCCCGCTCCCTCCCCCATGACGAAGCCGTTGCGATCGATGTCGTAAGGGCGCGACGCACGCCTGGGATCGCCCTCGAAGGCGCGGGCGAGCGCGCGGGCATTGCCGAACCCCGCCACCGTGTTGAGGCGCGTTGCCGCTTCGCCACCCCCGGCGATCATGACGTCGGCCTCACCCATCGCGATCATCATCGCCGAGACCGCGATGGAGTGATTGCCCGTCGCGCACGCGCTCGCAATGTTGAAGCTCGGCCCCATGAAGCGGTGCTTCACGGAAACGAGCGCCGAAACGGCGTTGAGCATCACGCCGGGGATGAAATACGGCGAGACCGCGCGAGGCCCGCGCTCGTTGGATCGACGGATCTGCTCTTCGAAGATCTCGACGGCGCCCTGGCCCGTCGAGAGGAGCACGCCGACGCGCGCCTTGTCGGCCCCTTCGAGCCGCGCCTCGGCGATCGCCTCGGCGGCCGCCGCGACGGCAAATTGCTCGACCCTGCCGTAGATGTCGCGCTCTTTGTTGTCGAGCCACTTCGACGCATCGAAGCCGGGCACCATCGCCGCGACGTCGCTGCGGAGCCGCTCGGTGGGAAACTCGGTGATGAACGAGACGCCCGATTGGCCGGCGAGCAGGCCGTTCCAATATGTCGGCACGTCGAGCCCGAGCGGGCTCACGAGGCCCATACCTGTGACGGCGATGCGAGGGACCATGCGGGGCGCTTTCGTAGCGTATTTGACGGTTTAGAGCCAGCGTCACAGCCGGACCACCTCGAAGAGCCAAGGTGGCGCGCCTCGGGCCGTCGCGGAAAGGCGATTGCGGCGCGCCGGCGCGGCAGCTACGACGGTTCACCGATGCACCGCGCTCTCCTACCCCTCGCGCTCGGTTTGGTCCTTGCCGGGTGCAAGAAGAGTCCGCCGCCGCCCACCCCCGATTCGCCGATCGTCAAGGTGCCTCTGCCCAAAGCGAGCGAGCCGGCGCGCTGCGTGCCTGCATCACACGCCCCATTCGTCTTGGGGCCCTCCGATACGGGGCGCGTCGGAGCAAACGCGGGAAACGACGCCGGCTTTATGGCCGAAGAGATCTTGCCCTTCGCAGCCGAGGTGGGCGACGCCGTCGCCTGGGCCGGTGGATTCGCGGTGGGTGCCGTCCATGAATCGGAGAAGGCGCGAGCCGTCTCCGTGGTCACGCTCGACGCCGACGGCAAAAACGGCAAGGTCATCTCCCTCGGAGCGGCCCACGGTGACATCGAGCCGCCGCGCCTCGCGGCCCGCGGATCGCTGCTCGTTGTCGGCGTGCTCGAGCCGGAGCCGAACGGGCGCTCGCTGCGACTCGCGAAGATCGACAGCGGCGCGGTGACCTGGGGCAGCACCGTTCACGAGAAGGGCGGCGAATCGCTGGCCTTCGACATTGGCCTGGGCGAGAAAAAGGGCATCGTAGTCTGGGACGAAGACGGCCCCAACGTGGGGCTCATTCAAGTGTCTACTTTCGACGTCGGCACCCCCGCGAACGCCACGCCTCCTCGCACCATCTCGAGCGCGACCACGGACGCCGAATCACCGCGGCTATTGCCTCGAGAAGGGGGCGGCTATTGGCTGGCCTACATCGCGCGGAGCGGAGGAGAAGAAGACTACGACGCTCGCTACGTCGCCGAAGAGATCGGCTTTCGGTGGATCGAGGTCGCCCAGCTCGACGCCAACGGTTCGCCCCTCTCGTCGCCGCGCGCGGCCACTCCGAAGGACGGACACGTGATGGTGTTCGACATGGCCGAGGCGCCCGGCGGCGGCGCGACGCTCGTCTATCGCTACGACGACACTCCCTCTGGATCCAGCGGGGGCAATGTCATGCGTGTATCCGTTCACCCGTCGGTGATCGATCCCCCGGCCGTCATCGTGGAAGGCGACGTGGGGCCCGGCGTACCCACGATCCTCCCGGGATGGCTCGCCGTGCTCGATGCGGCCGAGGCGACCAAGCTCGCGCCCATCGGCCCCGCGGGCGACCTCACGGCGCCGCTCGTCGCCGAGCCCGAGGTCGGCTCCGGCGAGCCGCTTGCTCTCGGACCGGGCGGTGTCCTCGTGGCGCGTCCGTCGGGCCGCTCGGTCAAGCTCGCCGTCGTCAAGTGCGTGGCGCCCGCGCCCGACAACTAGTAAGAAACCTCGGTCAAGCTGTCTCACCGCGACGCCGGTTTCCTGCATCGTGTGTCGGGCGCAGCCCGGTGGGGGGCTAGGAAGAAACGGCCTGTCTGCCTAGCTGACGACCACACGACAACCTGCCGCGTTTCGTGCGTCGAGGGTGGGTCCTCCGCCCGTGGAGAACTGCTGCCGCGCGGCGAAAATCCGGCCCCAGATT
>DATEMX010000209.1:0-4826 GCA_035275365.1 Polyangiaceae bacterium
CCGAAGGGGCAGAGGTCCGCGGCAACTTCGTCGAGAGCGGGCTCTTCGAGCCGGCCCCCGCTGACGCGACGACGGGCGCCCCGTTCCTACAACTCTACGGCGACGTTTGGGAATGGACCCAAAGCCCGTATACCGGATACCCGGGCTTCGCTCCCTTTGCGGGACAGTTCGGCGAATACAACGGAAAGTTCATGTGCAATCAGATGGTGCTTCGAGGAGGCTCGTGCGCCAGCAGCCGTCATCATCTTCGGCCTTCGTACCGCAATTTCTTTCCCCCCACCGCTCGATGGCAGTTCACCGGCATTCGACTCGCGAGGACCGTATGACCTTCGATACTTCTGCGGCGCTGCCCCCGATCGAGAGCGAGTTCTTGCGGGACGTCGTGACCGGCCTTGCCCTCCGGCCCAAACGCTTGCCGTGCAAGTATTTCTACGATCGGCGGGGAGCCTATCTGTTCGACTCCATCTGTGAGCTCGACGCCTATTATCCGACGCGAACCGAGCTGGCGATCATGCGCGCGCACGCCGCGGAGATGGCCGCGCTCGTGGGCCCGAGGGCACGGCTCGTCGAGCTCGGCAGCGGGAGCAGCCTAAAGACCCGGCTCTTGCTCGACCGCTTGCCCGACTTGGCCGCGTACGTCCCCGTCGACATCTCGCGGCCCTACCTGACGCGGTCGGCCCGCGCGCTCTTCCGCGAATATCCGCACCTCACGATTCAGCCCGTATGCGCCGACTATTCACGGCCCTTCGCCTTGCCGGACGCGGAGAGCTCGGCGCGAACCGTCGTGTACTTCCCCGGCTCGACCATCGGCAACTTCCATCCCCACGAGGCGCAGGCATTTCTCGCGATGGTCGCGGGCCTCTGCAAAGGCGAAGGCGGGCTCGTCATCGGCGTCGATCTCCAGAAAGACACGAGCATCATCGAGCGAGCCTACAACGACGAAGAGGGGGTGACGGCGGCCTTCAATTTGAACATCCTGACCCGTATCAACCGAGAGCTCGGCGGCGACTTCGACCTCGAGCGGTTTGCGCATCGCGCCGTCTACGACGCGCGCGGCGGTCGCATCGAGATGCGCCTCGTCAGCGCCGAGCCGCAGGTGGTTCGCGTCGGGCGTGCGCGCTTCGCCTTCGACAGGCTCGAGCCCATCGTCACGGAGTATTCGTACAAATACGCCGTGCCCGCGTTCGCCAAGCTCGCCGCGGGGGCAGGGTTTTCACTGGAGCGCGTTTGGCTCGACGAACGCCGGCTCTTCAGCGTCCAGTACTACGCGCTCGCCAACTCTACAGGGTCAGATCCTCACTACCAGATCGTTGCATCGGAGCCAACATAAGGCCCGTAACGACTGACCGAACAGGCGGAGGTCTTGCTTCAGAAGGCGGATTGGCGGCCACCTGGCGGCCGTCGTGACTGATGGCAGAGGTGCCGCCGGCCTCGCCGGTCGTTGAGTGGGCGACACGCTGAAATGGCCGATCGTGATCTGTCATAGCCAAGGAACTGACCTAGTCGTGCTAAAGGGTTTAAGCTGCGCGCTCCGTGATCGTCCTCTCGCAGGTGAGCAAGAGCTACGGGCAAAAGCGCGCGCTTCTGCCCACCAGTCTGACCATCCACGAACGCGAGACCGTTGCTCTCCTCGGGCCGAGCGGCTCGGGCAAGTCGACGATCTTGCGGGTCGTGCTGGGGCTCCTCGTGCCCGACCAGGGGACGGTCACCGTGGGCGGGGTGCGCGTCGAGCCGAAGAGCGCCCCGTCCGTGCGCCTCGGCATGGGTTACGTCATCCAAGACGGTGGCCTCTTTCCTCACCTCACGGCGCGAGAGAACGCGGCCATCGTCGCGCGGCAGATCGGTTGGGGCGCGCCGCGCATCGCGTCGCGCATCGCCGAGCTCACCGAGCTGGTCGGCTTGCCTCTCGAAGCGCTCTCTCGATACCCAGCCGAGCTCTCGGGCGGCGAAAAGCAGCGCGTCGGCATCATGCGCGCGCTCATGCTCGATCCGCCCGTGCTCCTGCTCGACGAGCCCCTCGGAGCGCTCGATCCGATCATCCGCGCGCGGCTCCAAGACGACCTCCGCCAAATCTTTGCGCGGCTCGCCAAGACGGTGATCCTGGTCACCCACGACCTCGATGAGGCGGCCTTCTTGAGCGACGAGATCGCGCTGCTCCACGACGGCGCGCTCGTGCAAAGGGGCCCCTTCCGCGAGCTCGCGAGCCACCCGACCGATCCGTTCGTGTCGGAGTTCTTGCAAGCGCAGCGCCCGCGCGCCCCGCGGGAAGGCGCATGAGCCGCGCGGGCGTCTTCGCGGGCCTCTTCGCCGGCGTCGTCGTCGCGTGTCTCGCGTTAGCGCCGCCCGCGCTCGCAGGAAAACCGGTGGTCATAGGTTCGAAGGCATTTGCCGAGTCGTGGATCCTGGGCGACGCCATCGTGGGGCTCATCGAGCGCGCTGGGGCGGGCACCGCGGTTCACCGCAAGAACTTGGGCGGCACCGAGATCGCCTATCAGGCGCTCGCCGCGGCAAGCATCGACGTCTACCCAGAATACACGGGGACCATCGCCGAGGTCATCTTGAAGACCAAGGGCGCGCCCTCGGCCGACGAGCTACGGCGAGCTCTCGCGCCACTCGGCCTCGGCATGAGCGCGCCGCTCGGCTTCAACGACGGCTACGCGCTCGCCGTGACCGCGAGCACGGCGCAAAAAGAACGGCTGAGGAGCATCTCCGATCTCGATGCCCACCCCGACCTGCGCTTCGGATTCACGCACGAGTTTCTCGGTCGAGGCGACGGTTGGCCCGGCCTCTTGCGTCACTACGGCCTCGAAGCCAAGAACGTGCGCGGCCTGCAGCACGAGCTCGCCTACGAAGCCATCGGGCGCGGACAGCTCGACGTCACCGACATCTACACGACCGATCCGCAGATCGAGCGGCTCGAGCTCGTGCTCCTGGCCGACGATCGCGCGTTCTTTCCTCGCTACGACGCGGTGCTCCTCTACCGGCTCGACCTCGGAGCCCGCGCGCCGGCGGCGCTCCTTGCCATGGGCCGGCTCGAGGGAAAGATCGACGAGGCTTCGATGACGCGCGCCAACAGCGCCGTCGTCTTGCGCAACGTCTCCACCGAAGAGGCGGCGCGGCAATTGGTCGACCGCGCGCTCGGGCGCGACAGCCCGGCGCTGGCCGACCCCCCGGCCTTCGGGGGCGACCTCGCTCGCAACCTCGTGCGCCATGTCGAGCTGGTCGGCGTATCGCTCGCCTTGGCCATTCTCATCGGCGTGCCGCTCGGCATCGCCGCCACCCGCTCGAGACCCGTCGCCTTCATCACGCTCACTGGCGCGGGGCTCTTGCAGACGATCCCCTCGCTCGCGCTGCTCGCTTTTCTGATTCCGCTCTTCGGCATCGGAATCGTTCCCGCATTGGTGGCGCTCTTCATCTATAGTCTGCTGCCGATCGTGCGGAGCACCTACACCGGACTCGCGACCATTCCCTCGTCCCTCACCGAAGCGGCCGATGGGATTGGCCTCTCGGCCCGCACCAAGCTCCTGCAGGTCACCCTGCCCATGGCGTCGCCGTCCATCCTCTCCGGGATCAAAACGAGCGCCGTCATCAACGTCGGCACGGCTACCTTGGCCGCGCTCATCGGGGCCGAGGGCCTCGGCAATCCCATCATGCAGGGCATCGCGCTCCGCGACACGCGCCTCATCCTCCAGGGTGCGGTGCCCGCCGCTCTGCTCGCCATCGCCGTCGAAGCGCTCTTTTCGCTGGCCGAGCGCGTCGTCGTTCCGCGCGGGCTGCGCCTGTCATCGAGGGCGCGATGACGCGCGGGGCGCCCGGCCATGTGCTGGCGTGGCTGCTCGCGCCCTTGCTCGTCTCGAGCGCCGCCGCCGCCGAGACCACCGGCCCCACCTATCAGCTCGCGCTCGGCATCGATCTGCCCGTCATCTTGGTGAGCGGCGTCGCCGCCGTCACGCCTCTTTTGCGCAACGAATCGCCGCCGGCGTGGTGTGCGCCGCTCTGCGATCGCTCACGCGTCAACGGCTTCGACCGCGCCGTTGCGGGCGTGTGGCGGCCGGCGTGGTCCCAAGCCTCCGACGTGACGCTCGCGGCCCTCTTGGCCACGCCGCTCGTCGTCATGGGCGCGGGCGAAGGCTTGGCCGACGCAGCGAACGACTTCGTCGTGTTCGCCGAGACCATGACCGTCGCCGGAGGTTTCGCCTCACTGACCAGCGCCGCCATCAGTCGGCCGCGGCCATTCATGTACGGCACCGATGCCCCTCTCGGCGATCGCTCGACCGCCCATGGATCTTGGTCCTTTTTCAGTGGCCACACGACGCTCGCATTCGCGGCTACGTTCTTTCTCTATAGCACGCTCGATCGCCGCCACCCCACGTCGGTTTGGCCTGCGCTCGCGCTCGGCGCGGGCGGCGCCCTGGCGGCGTTCGTAGGGACGAGCCGTGTGCTCGCGGGGAGGCACTTTCCGACCGACGTCATCGCCGGCGCTCTCGTAGGCTCTTCGATCGGACTCGTCGTCCCCAAGCTCCACGCTTCGGGCTGTACCCTTTCAGCCGAGAGCAACGGCCTACCCGGCGCCTCGCTCAGCGGACACTTCTAATCCTACTGCTGCAGACTTTGCCAGGAGCAGATCACGATCGTCCAAAATGGCTGAGACCCAACCTAAAATACGGCGAGGCTGTCGGAACCATCTAGTTTCGGACAGAACGAGCCGCCACCGCTCGCCGCTCGAGCCGAGAGCAGCCCAAATCTGCCTGTGCACTGCGCTTCGCTTCGTAGGTCTCCGTGGACTCCGTCCAGTTCCTGGACTCCGTCCACTCCGTCACGGTCAG
>DATEMX010000210.1:0-8138 GCA_035275365.1 Polyangiaceae bacterium
TCCGCGTAGAGCGCCAGGGGCGTGTTGACCGCGCCCTCGACGGGCGGCGTATGGCTCAGGTCGCCGCCAAAGGCCGGCGCGGCGGGGGAGGGAGCAGCCTTGCCGGCGGGCGCTCCGCCGCCCTTGGCCGCTTGAAACGCCGCGTCGATTTCGGGCGTCGTGAGGTACTTTTCGAGCGCGATGTTGGGATCGGCCTTCAGCGCTTCGATGAACGCCTTCTTGCCGTCTTCGGGGCGGTTCAAACCCCCCACCAGCACGACGCCGAGATCGCGATGCAGGCGCGCTCGAACCTGGGCGCTGCATCCCGATGTGCCGCACGCCTGCACGGCCTTGCGCAGCTTCTTCTCCGCCTCGGCGAAGTTGGTCGCAAGGTAGTCGGTGTTGATGGCGTCGTCGGCCAACTTGGTGGCTGCGGCGTCTTTCGGCGCCGACGTGGCCGTCGTCGTCGTCAGAATCGGAGTGCACGTCAAGACGACGGTGAGCCAAGTACGAAAGCGACGATCCACGGAAGTACTCCTCTGCTGCGCGAATCGAGCCATGCCGTAGCGACGCTGGGTGGTTACTGTCCCCGCTCGGTGCGAATGAACTGAACACGCCGGTTCAATGCGCGGTTTTGTTCCGTATCGTTGGGCACGATGGGACGGGTCAGGCCGTATCCGTGCGAGACGAGGCGTTCGGATCCGATGCCCCTGCCGATGAGGTACTTCTTGACGGAGGCCGCGCGTCGGTCGGAGAGCTTCAAGTTGTAGGCGGCCTTACCCTTGTTGTCGGTGTGCCCCTGCACTTCGATGCGCATTTCGGTGTTCTTCTGCAGGACCTCGGCCACCGCGTCGAGTATCGGGAAGCTTTCTTTCCGGATGATGTCTTTGTCGAACTCGAAATGGATCTGCTGCGTGATCTTGATTTCCTTGTCGGTGACGACGACGAGCGCCGGCTTGCGCGGGCACCCGGGCCTGTCGCCGCCCGGCTCGCCCGCTTCGTTCGGGCATTGATCGTCGAGATCGACGACGGTGTCTTTGTCGTTGTCGGGATCGGGGCACCCGTCGAGATCTTCGAAGCCGTCGGGATCTTCCGGCTCGTTCGGGCACTTGTCGGCGGTGTCGAGGATGCCGTCGAGATCGTTATCGATCTCGGGGCAGCCGTCGTCGTCGAGATAGCCGTCTTTGTCCTCGGGCTCGAGCACGCACGAGTCGCGTGAATCGACGAGCCCGTCGCCGTCGGTGTCGGGGTCTTGCGGCACCGGTGTGGGAAGAACGAGCCCGCGTTCGGCGCATTTCTCGGGCGGCGACAACTCGTAGGCGGCGTGCGCGTTGGGCTCGGCAATGGCGAGATGATCGGTCGCGCGCGAGAGAAAGCCCTGGTCGAGTTCGACGTCGGCAAACTTGAGGTGCGACTTTGCCATCGCCAACTCGCGCGGCGCGCAGCGAACGGCGCCGTTGCGCTCGGCCTGATTGGCGAGCTTGTCGAGCCCCGCGATTTTGCCGCGCATCACAGCCCCTTGACCGCAGGCGGTGAGCCCGAACACGAAGAGGGCTCCTGCGCGCGTGACGCCCCGTCCCCAAATCGTCATCGACCTGCGCCGCGGTGGGCCTCTTTCGAAAGTTTGATGGCCTTGTCGGCATACTCTTCGGCCACGTTGGCAAATTGATTGGCGTCGGAGTAGTCACCTTCGGACGCCTCCGACATCGCTTTGTTGAGGTGCTCGCTCGCGTAGTAGTACTCGTAGGGCGCGAGGTTCTCGGCGCCGAGCTCCTTGGCTTGCGCCACCTTGCTGGCCGCGCCGTTCACTTGAATGGCGTAGAGCGCGCCGCCACAACCTCCGCCGAACGCCAGAGCGGTGACGACGGTAACCGCAGCGAGACCCAAGCGACTCGTTCTCATGCGTCGTGGGACGCTATCAAGTGCGTGAAGATGCCGTCAACTGCTGCGTACGGCCAATTGCTTGCCCCGTACCAAGGCTCTGGACGCGCGCGCCCGCACGACTGCCGCGGACTTGGCAGGAGTCGATCACGATCCCAAAAACCTGCGGGCAGCCGCGTTAGATCCGTCGGTAGACCCCAACGACGATCCCGAGCAGCATGGTGGGCTTGAAGTCGCTCGCTCGGACCAAGATGGGCGCCATTTGGGCATTGGCCGGCTGAAAGCGAATGTAGTCGCGCTCGGGATAGTAATATTTGACGGTGGCTTCGTCGCCGATCAGCGCGACGACGATGTCGCCGCGTTGCGCGGTGAGCTGCTTTTTGACGAAGATGTAGTCGCCACTGAAGATGCCCGCGTCGATCATCGAATCGCCGGTGACCTTGAGGCCGAAGACCTCGCGCCCGCCCCGCACGAGCGTCCGGTCGATTCGCACGGTGTCGAGGACGTTTTCTTCGGCGAGAAGGGGGAGGCCAGCGGCGACCCGACCGAGCACCTGAATTTCGACGAGACCTTCGTCGTCGTTGGCGGGCACCGAAGCGGGCAAGCTCTCGCTGTCGCAAGGGCGCAGGGCACGCGATTTCATGTCTTCGCGCGTGAGGTAGCCTTTTCGCTCGAGGGCGCGCAGGTGATCGTTCACGCCGTTGGTGGAACGGATGCCCATGTGGGCGCCGATCTCCCGGAGCGTTGGCGGGTAGCCACGATGGGCGATGGACGTGCGGATGTATTCGAGTACCTGCGACTGACGATCGGTTAGCCCCTGCATGGTCACGCGAGCCTACTGAACATGTGTGCCCGTGTCAACCTTCCAGAGCTTGGCGAACACCTTGCCTTCGAAGGGATCGGAGTGGCACGTCTCGCAGTTGTGATCTTTCTTGTTCGCGCGCTCGAGCTTCTCTTCGTAGTTGGCGGTCATGAACGCCGAGAGCGCCTTCTTGTCGGTGCGGGCCAAGAGCTGAGATTTGCCCTGGTGGCACGAATCGCAGAAGAGCGGCCCGCCGCCTTTGGCGCGCAGGTCTTTGACGAAGTGGTTCCACATCGACGTCGCCATTCGCTTGTCGAGGGTGTCGGCTTTGAAATCGCCGACCACGTGGCAGCCGTCGCAGCCCGACATGCCGAGCGCCTTGACGAAGAGGGGCATGAGCTTCTTCTTCTTCGACATATCGAGCTTGCCGAGCTCGCCGGCGTTCATCAAATCGATACCAAGCGCTTTGACTTCGGCGGCCATCTTGCTCGGCACGATCTCGACGCTTTTTGCTGGCGCTTGCGGCGCCTTCTCGGGCGCGTCTTTCGCGGCGGTTCCGGGCGACGCCGGGGTCACCGCTGCGGCACCCGACGAAGGCGAACCCGACGACGCCGTCTCGGGGGCGGGCGTTTGGGGTCGGGTGGCTGCGCCGCCGCAAGCGGAGGCTGCTGCCCCAAAGACGGTGGCAGCCAGGAGTGCGTGAGCAATCGTCGATTGGAGTCCAGCGATCATGACGGGACCTATACCATTGGCCGACCCGCGGCGTCTCGGCTCCTCACGAAGAGTTTTTCGGGGCGGGGCGGCGCGGGCCGCTCCGCAAGGCAAAGCGCTAAATGACCGAGCTTCATGGCTCGGTCATTTAGCTAGCGCCGGAAAGTGACGCCCACGCGCGGGATGGTACCGGCGGTCGGCTTGCCTTGGCGATCGAGAGCGGGCGTCCATGCTCTTCGAAGCGCGCACTGGCGCGCCGCCCGGCCGAACCCGTGACCGGGATCGGCGATCACCTTCACGTCTTGTGCAGCGCCGTCGGCTCGCACGGTGACGGCGATTTCCACGCGCTGAAAGTCGATTTGATCGGCGTCGGCTTCGGGCGGGAAGGGGCAATCCCATTCGGATGCGCCCGAGGCCGACGGGGGACGGGAGAGATCGGGGCCGCTCGGCGCCGCGGGGCCGGGCTGTGTTCCGGTGCCGCCCGGTTGTCCGCCGGCGACCGCGTTGAGGTTGCGCACGGCCTTGGTGGAGGTGCCGTTGCTCGCGGTCACGCCACCCGCGTAGGTGTCGGCGCTGCCCGTGACGAACCCGTCGCCCGTGAGATCGACGGGGGCGTTGTCGTCGGGCTCTTGGGTCAGGATTTTGCCGGCTTGCGCGGGCGCGGGGGCGGGTTCGTGTTCGCGCGGCGCCGCCGCCGCGACCGGCTTCGGCGCTTCGGGTTCGGGCTTCGGCTCTTCGGGAGGAGGGGGGGGAGGTGGGGGCGGCGGCTCGACCATCTCGACTTCGTAGAAACGAAAGAGATAGGCGTGCACGTCGAGGCGAAGATCGTGAGCCCACCGGCCGAGCCCGTCGGCGAGACGCACGGCCTCCGAGGCGCCGGCGACGTGCACCAGAAGAGCACCGATGATCCCGATGATGATTCCGCGCGTCATCTTGGTCGAGCCAAGATCGAGGACGCGGTTCAGTGGATCGGACGCGCTCGAGGCGTGCATTTGAGGGTCGCTATTGACGAGCAAGGAACATCACCTCGAGACAGCAGGCGCTGCGGTTCCCCCCGGCTCTGGAGCGATCGGCGTGACGCCGAACGCGATCTTCGAAATCCCCGCTTGCTTCAGGAGATCGAGGACGTGGATCACGCGCTGGTGTTGCACCGTGCCGTCGGCTTTGATGACGGCGCGCAGATCGGCGCTCTTTTGGTGGCCCTCGCGCGCGAGCGGCAAGAGAGCCTCGTCGCTCGCGACCTTGTTTTGATCGACCGCCATTTCGCCGTTGGCGTAGAGCTCGACGGAGAACACGACCTGCACGTCGGTGCCCGACGCGGCTTTCGGCAGATCGAGGGGGACCGACTGCGACACCACCATTTTTGCGACCACCATGAAAATGATGAGCAAGACGAGCGTGATGTCGACGAGCGGAGTGACGTTGATGCCAACGATTCCCTCGTCGGTATCTTGCGACCCGCCGGCCATCAGCTCGCCTGTTCCTCGGCCGGCACGGCCTTGAGGTGCGCCAAGAGGATGCGCGTCAACACCTCGGTGTTGGCGAGGGTCGACTTCGTGAGGCGTTGAAACATGTTGTAGGCGGCGACGGCGGGGATGGCGACGAGCAGGCCGATGGCCGTGGCCACGAGGGCCTCGGCGATGCTCGTCATGACCGTTTGCGGTGCGATGGCCGACGCGGCTTGGGCCGCGGCTTGACCGGCTGCCTGCGTCTTGGCGGCTTTGCCGAGCTCGTCGAACGCCTGCACGATGCCGATGACGGTACCGAGCAGCCCCACGAAGGGAGCGTTGTTGCCGAGCGTGCCCAAGAACACGAGCCGTTTTTCGAGCTTCATGCGCTGCAGCGCGGCGGCTCCGGCCATCGCCTCTTCGGCGGCTTCGGCGCCTCGCGGGGCTTCGACGAGGCCCGCTACGACCACGGCGGCTTCGGCCGAGGGCGAGTTCTCGAGGAGGCGCTGCGCCTCTTTCACTTCGCCGCGACGCAGATAGTCGCCGAACGACCGGGCCAGCGCGCCGAGGTCGTCGCGCAGCGAATAGTAGAACCACCCGCGTTCGAGCATGATTGCGACCGAAACGACCGACAGACCGAGGAGTAACCACATGACCCACGACGCACCGAAGTTCGTCATGAGGCGCTTCGCGTGATCGACCAAATTCATGTTCATCGATTGACCGTTTCTTCGTGAAGGGCCACGGCGCAGTTGAGGAGCGTCGTAGCGTAGCCACCCTTCGGTAGCACAAAAAGTACACGCAAGGCGTCTTGGCCTTCGTGAACACCCGAATGTCGCATTTGTTCCGAACCTCCCCCGTTCACGGCGATTTTCGCATCGGCCTTCGTCGGTTCGTCGACGCTCTCGACGGCGAGCTCGATCGGATGAAGAACGAACGGACGCCGCGAGCCTTCGCCTAGCGCGCCGTTCGCTTCGAACGGGTTCACGCCGCCCGCTTGGCCCGTGGCAGCCTCGAGGACCGCGCGCTCGATGGCCAGCGGCTCTCCCTCGGGCCATCGCATCTTCACGCCGTAGATCGGACCCGTCGGACAAATCTCGCGGCGCTCGGCGCGAAGGGTGTCTCCTTCCCGATCGTCGCAGAGAAAGAGCCCGCCCGTGTCGGTCTTCTTCATGAGATCCCCCGTCAAGGGGCGGTTCCACGTGCCTTCGTCGAGGCGCCGCTCGAGCACGCGGTTGAAGAGATCGGCCTGCAGCGCCGAGAAGAGCAGCCTACGCTCGCGTCGGTCGCTGGGACCTTTGGCTCGTCCGGTGAGCCACGCCCAGGCCCGCTCCGAGTTGTCGCCGTCGCGACCGAATCGCTGCGGACCGAAAGAATTGGGGACGCCGATTCGACCGGCTCGCCCGAGAGCCTCGCGCACGCCGGCCACGCTCTTCGCCGGCAGATCGCGCAGCGTGATCGTGAAGCGGTTTCCCTTGAGGTGACCCGGGCGCAGCTTGTGGGGATGGCGCTCGGCGCTCGCGATCTCGATACCCTCGACGGAGAGAGCCATCGCTTCGCTCGGGGCGCGACTCGTGGGAAACGGCACGGAGATGGTCTGCCGTGTGACCGCGCGCTTGTCCTTCATCCCGGCGTATCCGGCGCCGCGCTCGTCGACGGCGAGGGCCGCGCAGATGCGCTTGACGGCGTCGTTGGTCGTGATGTTGGTCTTGGTGATGCGAACGTAGAGGTGCTCGCCTTCGCCGCTCGGCGGAAATGCCGGGATCTCCTCCACGACGAAGTCTTGCGGCGTCCGCTTGATCGTGGCCCTGGGTTTCACGAGGGCGCATGGTCTAGCACCGTCTCGGGCCTTCGGCAGAAATGCTTGATGGGGGCGTAACCCAAGCGCGCCGTCCCGCTCTCGCTCGCTTCCGCCCTCCATCGCTATGGGGGGCGGGGGGGGGAGAAATAGCAGCACCTCCCCATCTGCCACCATCACGCTGCCTTTTCAGCAACCTGCTAGTGTGCAGCGTCTTGGCAGCAGCGAAACCCTGTCGAATAGTCGTGGTAGCTGCCCGGGTGTGCGACGGTGCGGTAGTCGCAACCTTCCCCGTTGATCTTCGTGTCGAGATAGTATCCGCCGCGGAACGTGCCTTCGGGATCGGACGTCCACTCGTGTACGTTGCCGACCATGTCGTAGACGTGAAAGGAGTTGGTGCACTGAGCGAACGAGCCCGTCGGCGCGAGCGTGCCCGGGATTTGGTTGAGCCGCGGGTCGTTCATGGGGCCTTCGCGGTAGCGCTTGCTCCCGAGACCTTCGAAGAGCTTCGAGAGCGGCGCGACGCGGTTGGTGTCGACACAATAGCCCGCCTTGCGAGCGTTGCCGTACGGATAGCGTGTCTCCTGGGGCCCTTTGCAGGCGGCGATCCATTCACGGTTGTCGCAAAGGCGCTTGCCGGATTCGCGACAAGCCGCGTCCGCTTCGTTGCGGCTGATGTACGCCTGCGGAACGACGCTCTTTGCGGAAACTGCTTTGACACGCATGCCAGTGACCGGCAAAAACGGCGAGTGCGGCGTCGTGCGGCCGTCGTCACGAATCTCGACCGTCGACGCCTCGAACTTGTCGATGCAAAAACGATCGTCGACGAGGGTCATCTCGGGGGGGCACCGGGCCGGCGGCGGCGCAGGCTGGGCAAGAGGGGGGCGGCCGATCGCGGGCTTGTTCGAAGCGGTGGTGGTCGTCGTCGAGCTCGAAGTGGCCAGCAACGTCGCCAGCACGATCATCGCCGACCGCCCCACGATCAAGCGAAGACTCCGCGTGCGTAGCTAAAGCTCGTGGGCCATGAGGTCGCGCGGACTGCGAAAGTATTGCAGGGGCGAATACGCGAGGAAGTTGGAGACGCGAGAGGTGTAGAGGCACGCATATTCTTCAACCTGGTCGCCGAAGCTCGACTTTTCGGTGGCTTCTTTGAGAAGCGATCCCCAGTAGGGGTGGAACCGTCGGTCGATCCTGTCGCCTAAGACAATACTCTCCGTTTCGACCTCGCGTAGCAAGCCTCGAACGCGCTCGACCCCTCGTTTGGCGCGAACTCGTTCAGCGGAAAGGTGAGTGAGCGTGGTACCGTTCTCTCCCTTGGCGGTGTGTGTATCGATCTGCCTAGTCAAATCTTTGTAGCGAGCCTGGTTGAAGCGGAGTTCGTCTTCGAGTTTGGCCCGCATCTCATCGAGGTCATCGACGCGTCGCAAATCGGAGGCGCACGCCTCGTGCGCCGAGACTTCGGCGACCATCTCCTGAATGATCATGGCGGTACGCCACGCCGATTCCTTCTTCGAGCGAA
>DATEMX010000211.1:0-2150 GCA_035275365.1 Polyangiaceae bacterium
CAGAGATAAAGCCGTGCAGTCCGAACTCGGCGACGAGATCGACCCAGGGTTCAGCCAAGAGTCCGTGTCCAGCGGTGAAGCTCGCGCGGACGAACGGCTCGACGCCGGCATCGACCTCGTTCGAACGCAGGCGCTGCCGCCCGCGGCCGGCGAAGCCAAACGCGCGCTTCAAGAGCCACGGTCCAGCGCCGCCGGCGAGCACGCTGGCGAGCTCGCCAGCGGTTTCGACGAACCGGGCGCCGGGTAGCGAGTGGCCGAGCCGAGCCGAGAAGGCGCGGTGGTTGACGCGCCGGAGCGTTTCGAGCGAGGGCGCTAGCGGCACGACGGCGCCGCGATCGAGCCATGCCCGAATCGCACGGGGCGTCGGACAGAACGCGCGGCCTTCGTGCTCGGGCGCCCGCGTGACGACGCGCTCGTCGATGATCTCGTCGCCCGGCGGCACGAGCCCTGTGAGCTTTGCGCGAAGCGCTCCCGATCGCTCGAGCAGCGCGGCCCGCGGCGTATATCCACGCGGTCCTGCGAGCTCGTCGTCGGCGTCGAAATTCAGGAGCCAGATT
This sequence comes from Polyangiaceae bacterium, assembly GCA_035275365.1. Taxonomy (GTDB): domain Bacteria; phylum Myxococcota_A; class Polyangia; order Polyangiales; family Polyangiaceae; genus DASWDH01. The sequence goes on from DATEMX010000211.1 coordinate 558, forward strand.
CGCGCTCGCGCCATTGCGTCAGCTCCTCGATGAAGGGCGTCGAGAGACCTGCTCGAGCGCGGCCGCTCCGCTCGACGGGATGACCGCGCATGACCATGGGCGAGAGCGGAGGGGGCAGGTGGGCGACCCACGCGGCGAAGGAGTCGCCGCCCGTCAGCGCGCGAAACCAGCGCAGCGCAAAACGAACGTGCGGAATCTCTTCTTCGAAGACGATGTCCTGCAGCTCGGCTCCCTGGCGATCGCCGATGGAACGAAAGCGCTCGGCAAAACGAGCGGTGTGGTCGAGGTTTCCTCCTTCGAAGCCGATGCCCATCGTGGCCACGAAATGCGCGGCCGTCGGCGCGGCCGGCACGCGATCCCAAAACCAATCGCGCACGGGAAAGTCGCCGAAGGCGTAGCCGAGTGAGCGCAGGTACCGCTCGTACATGCGCATGTGACGGACCTCGTCGCGTGCGATCTTGGCGAGGCCGCGGCGAAACAGGGCAGGCGATTCGGGATACGCCAGAATGGCCCAGCACATGAGCTCGGCTGCTTGCAGTTCGTGGTGCAAGAACGTGTGCACGAGCCGCGCGCGCTTGGCGGGCGAGCGAAGCGCCTCCGGCCCCGGCGTCTTCGCGCGATCGGCGGCGATCACGAGGGAACGGGGCCTTTGAGGGCGTCGATCGCGTCGCGAAACGCCGGGCTCCTCGCATCGCGACGGTGGGCGATCGAGGACGAACTTGCCGGGCAATTCGCTCTGGTCGAGGTAGTCCCACGCCCAGCGTTCGAGGGTTCCGACGAGGGGACGGGACGACGAAACGGTCGACACGGGGGCGCGAGGAGTCTCGCATCGTTGGCACTCCACCGCCAATCCGGCGCTAAGGTCCCCCGTGTACGGAACCATGACGAATCTTGCGCCCCGCGCGGACGCGGGGCCCGATCAAACCATCACCTGTACACCTCGTGCGGGCACCAACGTCAAGCTCGATGGCAGCGCTTCGTTCGATGACCCTCCTGGTCCTTCTCGCAGCTTCAGCTCTTTCTGGGCTTTGCCTGGCGTGCGGGAGAAAAGGTCGACTACTGGAAGTATCCTTCCAAGGCCGACGTCGAAAAGAGCGGAGTCAGCCCAGTCTCGGAGTCGTGCACCCATGGCCGGGGCGTGCACAGCCCGAACCTCGTTCACCTGCACGAGCTGGTGCACGCGTACCTGGACGGCACGGGACATCCGCCGTCTTTTCTGAAAGAGGGTCTCGCTGAGGTGCTTTCCTGCGAGCCCCCCACCGGGCTGCGCCCGACACACGATGCGGGAAACGGGGTCACGGTGAGACAGCTTGACCGAGGTTTCTTACTAGCACACCCGGTGGGCTTCCGACGAGCGAGTTTCATTCCAGGCGTTGACCGCCGCCGGTCTCGCCGCCTGGAACGCCGAAGAGAGCGCGACCCCGGCTACTACTTTGCCGCGACGCAGCTCGTCCGCTATCTGGATGCCAAGTCACGAACGACGGGAGGACCCCTTCCTGCTTCAGTTCTCAATTTGCCATGGCAAATTGGGAACGATGGCGCGGACCCTCCTAGTGCCGCGGCTGAACTGAGGACAAGACTTCGGCCGCGCGG
>DATEMX010000212.1:0-2036 GCA_035275365.1 Polyangiaceae bacterium
CCCAAGGGGGAAAGGCCGCCGCGGCGATCGGCGCCGCGGTCTCGGCGACGAGCTCGTTCCTGTTTCAGGCGGCGATCATGCTCATCGCGTTCTTTTTCTTCTTGGTGGAGGGCGACACCTTCGTGGCGTGGCTCGACGACCTCTTGCCGCTTCGGCCCGGGCAAACGCGCGAGCTCTTGAGGGAGGTTCGCAACGTGTCGTATGCCGTCGTGGTGTCGATGATCGTCACCGCCGCGGTTCAAGCGATCGCGGCCCTGGGCGGCTACCTCATCGCGCGTGTGCCGCAGCCGTTCTTCTTCGCCGCCGTCACGTTCTTCTTGGCCATGATACCGGCGGTGGGCGCGGCCGCCGTCTGCCTCGCCGCGGCGTTGCTCCTCTACGTCACGGGGCACCCGTACATGGCGGTGTTTCTCGTGATCTGGGGTCTCGTCGTGGTCGGTTTGGTCGACAACATCGTCAAGCCCATACTCATCAAAGGCGGCTCGGAAATGCACGGCGCCGTGGTGTTCTTCGCCCTCATCGGGGGGCTCGCCGTGTTCGGAACGGTTGGTCTGCTCGCTGGCCCGCTGATCGTCGCGCTCTTCTTGGCCCTCATTCGCATGTACCGGCGCGATTTCGCGCCCGCCAAGACCGAAGACGCCCCTCCAACAGCCTAGCCGAAGGCTCGGCTCTTGTGCCCGGTGGCCGCCCTCGCCACTCGAGAAGGTTTGTCGTGACCAAACGCCCCCGCCACCACCCGTCTCCGGCGGCCGTACCAGCGGAGCGCAAGGTCACCACGCCGATCTCATTTGGCGAGCGAGGCCACCTCGGCGGCGCCGAGGGCGCGATCGTAGATGCGGAAATCGTCGACGAGGCCGCGAAAGTACGGATCGCTCGTCGATTGCGATCGACCGATCCAATTGTTGCTCGTGGAGCCCATGCTCGAAGGCTGGAGCGTGAACCCATTCGTGACAGCGACGGAAACCCCGTCGATGTAGAGGCGCGCCGCTTGTTCGCCGACGACGACGGCGACGTGCTTCCACACGCCGGTAGGGAGCGCCATCGGCCCGTTGACGAGCTGCTGGCCAGCCTTGCCCGACCTCGTCATGACGAAACGCGCGACGCCGCTCTCGCCGTTTTGCGGCACGAGGAAGGTCTGCACCGACGTGCTGTTGCCAAAGTCGAAAAGCCTTTGCCAATTGGCCGCGACCTCGATCTGAACCCACGCCGCCACGGTGAGCTCGGTCAAGTCGGCGATGACCCCCTGTGGAAGGGTGACGTACCCATCGGTGCCACCGAGGCGAATGGCGTTTCCATGCTTGCCTGCGCCCCAGGTATACGTGCCCGCTGCGGTGGCGTTCTTTCGGTTGCCCGAGGAATCGGCGACCGCGGCGCCGCTGGTTTCGTCGAATTTGTAATCGACGATGGGCCCGCGCGGACCGGCATCGACGACGGGCGCATCGACGAACTGCGCGTCTCGGGCATCGACGACGGGCGCATCGACGAACTGCGCGTCTGCGCCGTCGAACGCGCGCCCGCCGTCTTCAGTGCTCCCGTCGCCGACCGGCCGCATCGTCGAAGCGTCGCGACCATTGATTTTCGCCGAACCGTCCGCGGAGGGCGGCGCGATCGGGTTGGAATCGCCTGCCGCACCGCCGTTTCCGCCCGTCGCCCCACCGCCGGTAGGAAATACATAGCCGGGAGGCGGACCGTCATCGACCCCGTAGGCACAGGCCGCCAGCGTGGCCAGCACCCCGAGAGCCGGCCAACGCCTGACCGCGATCGGCGATTTGCGCACGTTCATAGGAACCTTGGTTCGTCGTAGAATAGAACATCCATCAGATCAACCTGTGGCACAGACATTCCACCCACGCGCTGCACCGATGGCTAAGGCCACGCTGCGGAACGGCACCCTTGCTGGATTTTTTTATCGCCGACGCGGTGCGCGAAACACCGAACGGTCAAACCGTTCGGTGTTTTTCTAGAGGCCGAGCACTTCGACGGTGGGCACGGCTTCGAAGGTCGTCTCACCAGTCTGCTTGACGCCGCCACAGACG
>DATEMX010000213.1:0-4222 GCA_035275365.1 Polyangiaceae bacterium
TCGAGGGCCATCATCTCTGCGAGGGCCGCTTGGCCGCTGCACAGTGCGACCGCGTGCTGCACTACGTAGCCAACGCCACGTATCGATAGAATCAGCATCCGCGCGTTCGCTCTTTCGGTTCGGTGTCGCTTCGACCTCGCCCTGAAATGCGCTCGAAATGTCGCGTGCGTCGTTTTGTCCGAGGCCGCATTTTCTCGCCTCTTCGAACAGGTAAAGTCGCACGGCCCCGGTTTTTCTGCTTAGATAATCGGTATGGCTCAGCGCGCCGATGCCCGGTCCGAGTCCGACAAGCCACAGATCGCCGTGGCAGCGGTCGGCGCCGCCTTCGTCGAGGCCAAGCTCGATTCGCAGCTCGGTCCCACGCTGGTGCCGACGCCGTGGCGGTCGTACAAGGAGCAGATCGCGGGCATCGCTCAGCGCATCGTCGACGCTCAGCGTCCCATTCGTGTCCTTCAGGCGCTGCGCTGGGAGCCCACCGTAGAGGAGGTTTTTCGACGAAGCCGCTTCCGCGAGCTGCCCCGCGTGGGCCCCGACGAATACGCCAAGATCGATCTGGGGTTCGAGCCCAAGGCGAAGATCGAAGAGTTCGACGCGATTGTGGAGACCATCGAGTCGGAGCTCGGCACCAAAGATCCCATCGGTCGCATCTTGGTGGCCACGGCGAGCGAGTACCGCGAAGTGGTGCGCATGCTGGTCGGCCGCGGCTCCAAGGATTTCTATAATTCGTCTCGCAAGCTCTACGGCTCACCGAAGGACAAATTCCCCGACGGGCGGACGAGCGTGCGCGATCTGGGGCTCGCGCTCTACGAGACGCTCACCGCGATATCGAGCGGCGATCTCGGGCCCCGGCAACCCAGCGACATTTCCGCCGAGACCGCCGCTGACATCTTGAACCAGCGGTTCGCCAGCTATTTCCACGAAGCGTCGATTCAGGTGCAGGTCGACGACAGCATGTTGGCTGATGCCGCCGCCGGCAGCGACTACGTCAAGATCAGAAGCGGCGCCAAATTCGCCCAGCGCGATGTCGACATTCTCGAGGTTCACGAAGGTTGGGTGCACGTCGCCACGAGCTTGAACGGTCAAGCGCAGCCGGTGGCCAAATGGCTCGCCAAAGGCCCGCCGCGAACGACCGCCGTGCAAGAGGGGCTTGCCGCCATGCTCGAGCTCTTCACCTTTCGCAGCTATCCGCGGCGGGCGCGCAAGCTCAACGATCGTATCCTCGCCGTCGACAAGGCCGAAGATGGCGCCAACTTCATCGACGTCTTCGAGTGGTACCGCACCGAGGGCTACGAAGAGGACGAGTGCTTCGCCAACGCGCGGCGCGTGTTCAGGGGAGGCATCACCGAAGGCGGAGGGCCATTCACCAAAGACGCCTGCTACTGCAAGGGCATCGTCCTCAACTACGCGTTCATCCGCGCGGCCATCCAAAACAAGCGCGCGGAGCTGGTGCCTTACCTCTTCGTCGGCAAGGTCGCTCACGAAGACGTGCCAGTGCTCTATGCTCGCGTCGCCGACGGTGTCGTGCGAGCGCCCTCGTACATTCCGCCGATGTTCCGCGACATGAACGGGCTCGCGATTTGGACGGCCTTTTCGAATTTCTTCTTTCGCATGGGCGGCAGTGTCGTCGACGACTACTACGCCAAGCTCTTTCGCCGCGGCGACGTCTAGAACACCGATCAGCTTACGCCGCTCGGTGTTCTAGCTTGTCTTGTTATCGGGGGCTTCACCCCCATCCCCGCCGGAGCAAGTCCGGAACGGGGCTCCGAAGGAGCAGCGCGTAACGCCCCCCAGTTTTGGGGCCCAGCCCCAAAACGCACCACTCTTCCGTTATTTTTCCTGCTGATTCCCGCTTGTATCAAGCTGTTTGTCGCTCTAGAAACTATTGCCGCAGATCTATCCCCCGCCGAAGCGAGCCTTGCGCTTGTCGAGGTAGGCGTTCAAACCCTCGGCGGCGTCGTCGGTGCTCCACAGGTCGGCCGACAACGCTTGCTCGAAGCTCAGCGCCTCTTGAAGGCCCATCTCGGGGCCGGACTGCACGGCGAGCTTGATCTTGCCGATGGCGAGGCTCGCCTTCTCCGGCGGCAGAAACTTGCGCGCGTATTCGACCACCTTGGTCTGGAACGCCTCGCGCGAGTCGGCTTCCCAGACGTAGTTGACGAGGCCGAGCTCGAGCGCGCGGTCGAAATCGAAGTTGGCCCCTTCGATGACCAACTGCATTGCGCGCCCCTTGCCGATGAGGCGCGCCGCGCGCTGCGATCCCCCGGAGCTCGGCATGACGCCGAGGCTCGCTTCGGGCAGTCCGAACTTGCCGCCGCCTTTGCGAGCGATGCGGATGTCGCAGGCGAGCGCGATCTCGAGGCCGCCGCCGACGGCGTGGCCGTTCAACGCGGCAATCACCAGCTTGGGCGTGCTCTCGAGCCGACGCAGCGTCTCGTTGGTGTGGAGGCCGAAGTAATATTTGAAGATGGGATCGACCGCCGAGAGCATCTGAATGTTGGCGCCCGCGCAGAAGAAGCGGTCGCCGTGCCCGGTGATGACGATGACGTGAACGTCGTTGTCGAAGCGCGCGTCGAGGATCGCTTCGTCGAGATCTTTCATCATCTCGTGAGTGAAGGCGTTCATGGGCGGATCGTTCAACGTGATGGTCGCCACGCCGGCTTCCGTCTTGTACTGGACCAGGGTATTCCCCATTCGTATCTCCGGAAGGACGAACGTATCACAATCTCGTTCCGAGCCCTTGGCGAGCGCGCGGCTTGTGTTAATCTGCGCCTCGCTTTCGCCCCGATCCTCATGGAAGAAGTCGTCACTCGCAACGAAATCAAGGAGCTCATCATCCGGGAGCTCAACCTCGAAGGAAAGACGCCGGCCGAGCTCGACGATCGCGCGCCGCTTTTCGGTCCCAGCGGCGATGGGCTCGGGCTCGACTCCCTCGACGCGCTCCAGCTTGCGATGGCGATCGAGGAGAAGTACCAAGTGAAGCTCCCCGAAGGAGATGCCGTGCGCCCCATTTTCGCGTCGATCACTTCGTTGGCCGAATTCGTCGCCCGATCCCGACCTTCGACCTGAACGGGCCGCGCCATGCGGATTTTCGTTACCGGGTTGGGAGTGGTTTCGCCGCTGGCCATCGGCGCTCACGCGACGATGAGTCGATTGTTGGCGGGCGATCGCGCCTTCGCCCCGGTGTCGCTGTTCGACGTCGGCGACCAACGGACGGATCAAGCGGCCGAGGTGCGTGGCATCGCGGTGGCCGACGTCGCTCCGCGGGGGCAAGCCGAGACCTGGTCGCGGACCGACGCCATGGCCGTCGTGGCGGGCGCCGAAGCGCTGAAGCAAGCGCGCCTTTCGCCGGAGCGGGCGGCGGTCGACCTCGCCGTCGGCGGAACGACCGGCGGCATGTTCGAAACGGAGGGCCTCCTGGCCGAGATGGCGCGCGACCCGAGTCGTCGGGAGCCGCGCGCGCTCATGCTGAGTCATCCGCTCTCGGCGACGTCCGATCGCATGCAGACGGCGATTGGACCTTTTCGCCGGGCGCGCACCGTTTGCAGTGCGTGTTCGGGCGGGGCCAACGCCATCTTGCTCGGCGCCGCGTGGATCCGCGCGGGGCTGGCTCGTCGCGTGCTCGCCGGCGGCGCCGACGGGTTGTGTCGGTTGACGTTCACCGGATTCAACGCGCTCGGACTGGTGACGCCGGAGGTGTGCCGTCCTTTCGATCGAAGCCGGCAAGGCCTGGGCCTCGGCGAAGGCGCCGCGTTCGTCGTGCTCGAGAGCGAGTCTTCTCTGCGCGAGCGCGACGCTCGGCCCATCGCCGAGCTGTCCGGGTGGGCCCTCGGCTCCGAAGCCCATCACATCACGCGCCCCGAACCGTCGGGAACGACGGCGGCTCGTCTCATGAGCCGCGCGCTCGAACGGGGAGGAGTTTCGCCCGCGGAGCTCGACTATGTGAACGCTCATGGCACCGGCACCCTGCTCAACGACGCGATGGAGGCAGCAGCGATCCGGCGAGCGCTTGGGGGAGACGCTCTGCGCGTTTCGGTCTCCTCGTCGAAGGGTCAGATCGGGCACACGCTCGGCGCGTCGGGGGCGATCGAAGCGGCGGTTACGGCGCTCGCCGTTCAGCGTGGTGAGATTCCCCCGACCGGGGGCCTCGATGACCCCGATCCCGACTGCGATCTGGTCCACGTCATGGCGCGAGGCCGAAGGGCCGACGTGAGGGCCGCGCTCT
>DATEMX010000214.1:0-2444 GCA_035275365.1 Polyangiaceae bacterium
TTTTTTCCACCTGTTCGGCCGAAACCTTTGACCTCGGTCACGGTCATTCCTTGGATGCCGACCTCTGCGAGCGCATCCTTCACTTCGTCGAGCTTGAACGGCTTGACGATGGCCTCCACTTTTTTCATGACTTTCGCTTGCCTCCGGGTCGACTGATCCGCGTTCCGACCCGACTATTGCGTCGAACTGTTTCTGAAACGTTTCATGGTCGCGTCTATCGCCATCGCGGGCAAGAATTGTTAGGTAGATGTTCCGAGATGTCAGGGCTGGTGCAGGCGGCGTTCCAAGCGCAATCTACCGCAGCCGCTCGAGAAATCTACTTCATTACTTGAAGGTAGTTCCCTTTAATAGCTGACATATTTTGGAATTTCGCCTTCGTCTCGAGGAGTGCACCAACCGGTGGCGAGATTGTCCGGAATCCCCCACCCAACATAGGCTATAGCCGGACTTGCGCGTCGCCGATGGCTCCGTCCAACACGTCGAAAATCCCGATCGGGACCGTACTTTCGGAAAAGTACCGACTCACGCGCGAGATCGGGCGGGGCGGCATGGCTGCGGTCTACGAGGCCGAGAACATCGACATCGGCAAGCGCGTGGCAGTCAAGGTCCTAGCGGCCGAGCTCACCGCGTCGACCATCGTCGTCGAGCGATTCTTGCGCGAAGCCCGAGCCGCCGCGTCGATCTCGAGTCCCTACATTTGCGACGTCTACGATTCGGGCAAGCTCGAGGACGGGCGCCCTTTCTTGGTGCTCGAGCTGCTCGAGGGCGAGTCGCTCTACGAGCGGATGACGCGGGTGCGGCAGATCGACGTACCGACGACGGTCAAGCTCGTCGGTCACGTTGCCCGAGGGCTCACCAAGGCGCACCAGGCCAACATCGTTCACCGCGATCTCAAGCCCGAAAACATCTTCCTTACCAAAGACGAGGAGGGCAACCTCCTCTCGAAGATCCTCGATTTCGGGCTCGCCAAGTTCTACGCCCCGCTCACCGACGAACAGCCCGAAAAGGCGCGACTCACGCGCGAGGGCGCCGTTTTCGGAACGCCCGCCTACATGAGCCCCGAACAGGTGAAGGGTCAGGGCGAGGTCGATCATCGCGCCGACCTCTGGGCCCTCGGGTGCATGACGTACGAGTGCCTCACCGGCCGAACGGTATGGTCGACCGAGCAGGGCGTGGCGATGACCTTCGCGCAAATTGCCAGCGCCCCGCTGCCCAACACGCTGCTCTTCCGCCCTGATCTGCCGCAGTCGTTCCAGACGTGGTTCGAGAAGGCGCTCGCCCGTTCGCCCGACGACAGGTTCCAGACGGCCAAAGAGCTCGCTGAAGAGCTCGCCGCTGCGCTCGGTGACCTCTCCGCCGGTGTCATCGCCCTCGGGTCGCTCGTTGAAACGCCCGAAGGCGCACGGGCGGCTCGCTTTTCGCCAACTGACGAGGTCCCGTCGAGCCGGCGCGCCCGCCAGACGGCCGCCGGCGTGGGAGGTATCGAACCCAATCCTGCGGTTCCCAATCCTGTGGTTGGCCCGAGCGCCAACGGGGGGTTCGTCCCTCCCGTCGTGCCCGCCTCGTCACCGCGCCCCCAAGCGACGTCGCCGTGGGGCGGACCTCCCTCCTCGCGCGGCACGACGGGCCCTGTCACGCCCGTCTCGCGCTCGTCTGGCGCCAGCCCGCTCAGCTCGACGGTCGATCACGGCGAGCTTGCGCCGCAGCGAAAATCGAAGCGAGCGGGTCGAGCCATTCTCACCTTGCTCGGCGTGGGCGCGATTACGGCGGGCGGCTACTTCGGATGGCTGTTTCTCATCCGGCCCGCCGCTTCGCCCGTCACGACGGCCGCGCCCATGCCCGTCGTCTCGAGCGCGCCCGCGCCGCCCGCCGACCTCTCCACGATTCCCGCCAAGGGACCCAAGTGGGTGCCCCTCGTGGCGAGCGCGCAGGTCCTTCTCGCGTCGAGCAACGTCGTCGACGCGCTGCGCACGCTGAAGGAAGCGTCGGAAGCTTCGGGCGGGGCGGGCGCGGCCCGCGTGCTGTTCGAACAAGCGCAGATCGCCAACAGCGCCAAGGGGCCGTGCAAGGTCACCGCCATCTCGCGTCCTCGACCGTTCAGCCTCGTTTCGACGGCAGGGCGCCCGTCGCTCGCGTTCACGCCGCGGGGCGCTCTCGTGGCATGGACCGACGACCACGAATCCGCTGGGCACGATCACGCCTACGCGGTTCTGCTCGATTCGGCGATGCGCCCGTCGGGCCCGCCGCGCGACGTCACCCCCGAGGGCAACCTCGTGGCTCGTCCGCAGCTCTTCGCGTTCGGCGACCGGGTTGCGCTCGTCTACGCCGACATGAAGGGCGCGGAGGCCGGCATTCACGCGCGCTGGCTCGAAGCCGACGGCCGCATCGCCGGCCCGGCACGAGCCGTCACCGCGCGCAAACCGAACCAAAACTCTTCCCCCGCC
>DATEMX010000215.1:0-3052 GCA_035275365.1 Polyangiaceae bacterium
CTCCGCGAAGTGGCCAAGCAACTCGATTGCGATGTGGCTCTCGCGCTCGCCGACGTTCACGAAATCTGGTCTTGCGAGGAGGAAGAATACGGCTACAGCCAATCCTGGCGCCGTCGGCGTCGCCATGACGACGGCGATGACGCCTCCGACGTTGGCCGCGACGTCACTCCCGAACTGGTCGAGCTCAACGATTCGGAGGTCGAGCTGCGCCATTTCATCGATGCCCAAGGAAAAGCGTGGGCGGCATCGGGCCACGTGACCGAGTCGGAGCTCTGCTACACGAAGCCCTCTGTCGATCTAGACCCCTTCAAATCCGAGCACGAAGGATACATGGGCAACTGGGGCAACACAGTCGAGCGCTGGTATCACCGCGCGGCGGTGGTCCTCTGGCCTCGCGAGCGAAGCTTCATCATTCGCGCGAAGACCTCGGCCAAGTTCGCGATCGAAGAGCTCGCGAGCACGACCCGTCTCGAGGGTCCGGAGATCGCTCGCTCGAAAGCGGAACAACTGGTGCCATTCTGGGCGCGGGTGTGGCGCGAGAGCAACGACTCTCGTCTGGTCGCCAAGGCGATGCACGTGGCGCTGGCGTTGGACTCACCCCAGCTCGCGCTCAGCTTGATCCTACCGATGAAAATGGAGAACCTGACCTCGGGCAACGCGTCCGTCCTCGTCGAGCTGCTTGAGCGCTACGGATTCGAGTGGCTCGAACAGGCGCTCACCGAATGGCGTTCGCGGGACGAGCGAGCCAGCTTGGAAGAACGACTGCCGTGGATTTCGTCGAGCCCGACGCTGGTCCGCAGCCTCCTGGCGCCAGGGCCCGCGCCGGCTCAAAAACTCGCCCGCGCGTTGGTCGGTGAGCAATGGACGTGGCTCGCCGAACGACACCGCTCGGCCTTGGGGGGACGAACGGCCCATACACTGGAAGCTCTGGCGACACTCGCGGTGCCCACGCTGCGGCTCATCGAGAGCTGCCTCGCGTCGGGCCGCGAAGATGTTTACACGCAGATACGGTGCTTCCTATCTTCGCCCGAGTATCCGGTCTTGGCGCTGGTGAATATGCTGGAAACTGCGCGCCGAACGTATGGGGCGCGCGGGCTGGACGCTCTGGATTTTACGCCGCTCCAAAGCCATTGTGCTTCCAAGCTCGAGGCGCTCCTGGCCACCCCCAGACGGGCAAACGACGACTGGTCCATCGCGCACTCCGGCCGTTGCCCGTGTGAGCTTTGCGGCGAGCTTTCGCGGTTCCTCGAGGCGAAGAGCCGAACGACCTTGGAGTGGCCGCTTGCTCAAAGCAGGCGCGCCCACGTCCACGGGATTCTGGATGGACACGACTTGCCAGTAACGCATACGACGCGGCGGGTAGGCAGCCCGTACACCCTGGTGCTCGTCAAGACGAGCGCGCTTTTCGAACGCGAAGCAGCGGAGCGTGCCGCCTGGCAACTCGGCCTTGACCACCTCAGGAACGAGCCAGCTGCTCGAAGCTCTGGTGACTCGAGGCCCGTAGGCAGACGACGTGGCGCCGCGAGGAGAGCGTAGGCTCGCGATGCTCGTCGTTGACCCCTGGCATTGGCTCACGAAGGAAGGAGAGCTGCCGAGACAACAGCCGCGCCTGTATCGTCGCATGTTGCGAATCGCTCGTTTCATCGAATACGGCGGAACACTCGAGAAGAACGAGACGCGCGAAACGCTCATCGAGTGCAAGCGGCGCCCCAAAGGCAAATCGTGTTTGGGCCTCATGTGGATCGTGAAGACCGAGAACGACGGCATCTTTGCACATTGTTTGATCTGCAACACTCCGGAGGCCATTATCCACAACTGGCAAGAGACGGAGTGGGCGAACGGGATGATGGATCCGGTCCCCGCGCCATCGTCAGATTGAAAGTCTCATCGCCACGAAGACTACCTCTGACGATCGGTTCATGCTAGCGAAGCGAGGTGTTCACGCTGCGCTGCACGCAACGACTCCTTGCAAGGTTGGCAAGCCCGCCCGCGGCCATTGCCATCGAGCCGACCACGCGCCTTGGGGACTGGTACGCCAACTTGCTCCATGTCGGGCGACGCCAGCTCGTTCTCGCCATCAGCGAACGAACGTTCTTGCCGGTGGTCATCACCGCCGCGCCGGCGGGCACGATCGTGGCTCGGTTGCGGGTCGAACTGGCCGAAAACCTTCGGGCCATGGGCATCGAACAGACGACCATCGACAACGAGCTCGCCGCGATGGCGAGCGTGACCGTCGCTCGAACGGCGAGTCGGCAAGTGACGGGTGTCCTCGTAGACTTCTCCAAACTCCTCGCATTCTGGATCGAGGACGAGCTGCCCTTGGTCGAATGTTCGCGCAAGCTGGCCGAGACGCCGTGCAGCCCCCTCTACAAGACGACGACCAGCCCCGACCGCGCGACTACGGCGCTGCTCGGAGGACTCGCGAACGCGAGGCGCGAAGAGCACTGACTCCGACCGCTCAGCGATGCCGCGATTGGGGGAGCCCAGCAGGCGGCGATGACGCCCGAGCTAGAACCTGGACGGCCCCTGGTTGGATTGTTTCGGAGATTCAAATCGGAGGGGCGCAACTGAATACCTTGATTTTGTTGGAGTTCGAGAGGCGGCTTGTTGCGTAGGGTGCCGCGGCGACTCATGGCGTAACAGGTACGAGTCGCGCCCCGAAGGAGCAAGGCGGCTCATCTCATCCGCACCGAATGCCGGCAACATGGGGCTCAGGAGCCGGCTTTTCGGTCTATCGGGACTGCGAGGGCTTACGACGCCGCGGCGCCGGCTGAGGCGTTGTCTTCCTCGGTGGACGCGGCGCGATGTCTCGCAGCTTGAGCACGAGGCGCAACGCATCGTTCACCGCCTCGTTCGAAGGAAAGGCGTCGGCAACCTCTTCGTCGAGTTTCACAAGCCGCTCGGACTCGAGGAAACGATCGATGATCGTCTTCCGTCCGGAAGCACCGAGACGCTTGGCGTACGGGTTTGGGCGGCCGCCCGTGAGATCATATTCCTTGCGCATCTTTCAGGATCCTTCCTTGAGCTTCGCGCGCTCCTGCCCGGTTGCCGG
>DATEMX010000216.1:0-7186 GCA_035275365.1 Polyangiaceae bacterium
AAGGCGAACGCGATGAGCCCGGCGCCCAGGACGAGCCGCCCGAACGAGGTGGCCCGGCGATCGTTCGCGAGGGCGAGCCAAAGCACTCCGATGGCGATCGCCAAGAGCCCCGCACCGTGCGGATCGAGTACGCCGGTGACGAGGAGGGGAGCGGCTGCCGCGCCGAGCTGAGCACCGAGAAACGCCGCCGCCGCGGGCGCCACGGCCAGCAAACTCGAGGTCACGAGCCCCGCTAAAAATCCAGCCGCTGCCGCCGTCGACTGCACCAGCGTTCCGACGAGCGCGCCGAAGGCCAGCGCCGCGGGACCTCGCTCGGCAAAGCGCGCGAGGCGATGCGCGCCGCGAAGGCCGATGGCTTCGCGCGCGCCGCGCCCGAAGACGCCGATGCCGAAGACGAGAAGCGCCAAGCTGCCAACCAGATTTCTGAAAGGCTTGCGCCAGTTGGCGGCCTTCACGCGAATCTCGTAGGGGCCGCTCACCTCTTCGGGACCGCGAAGGTTGCCCGCGCGCAGTCGAATCTTCGTGCGGCCGGGCCCTAGGCCGGCGGGTAGGCGAGCGACGAGCGATCCGGGACGCTTGGCGACGATGGCGAGTTCGTCTTTGCCTGCGAACACGCGCACGGGCGTGTCGTCGGTGCCACCGTAGGTGATGACGAACGCGCCGCCAGGTGGAATGTCGGCGGGCGAGACATGAATCACTTCGAGCTTCTGCGTGTCGGGCGGCGCTTCGAACGCGGGCGACGCGGGCTCGAACCCCGCGCTACCCGCGTTCTCGTCGCCGCCCGGCAGCGCGAAGTAAACGGCGATGAGGAGCGCGGTGAAGCCCCAAGCGAGACCAATGCGCGTCCGGTGCCGAAGGCGGTCGTCAGCCATGGCTCCTCATGACCGCGGTGCGAGCCGAGACGAATTTGCCGTGACGAAGCGGCCGCGCCGAGCAGCGCGTGAGGGCATCGTCGAGCCACGCGGGTGTCGCGGTGCGCCGCTTGATCTCGAGCACCACGTGGCCTTCGCGCCCGGCCGGCGTGCCCAGGGTCTCCCGCACGAGCGCGCTCCGCCTCGTCCAGAGATCGCTCGGCGCCTGATAGAACGTGAGCCCCAAATCGATGGTAATGCGGAGCGCCCCTTCGGGCGCTTGCCAAGCGAGCCGGCGATAGTTCACGAGCGCCACGGCCGAGAGCGGTTCGCCGAGCGAGCTCGTGTACGTCGAGATTTCGTCGAGCGCGCTCTGGCCTCGCGGGTCTTCTGTCGCCATTCTGCGGGCGTCTCCGGTGAGTCGCCCTTCGTCGAAGAAGGCCGGGACGTCGACCTTCGGCAGGCGGAATCTGCGCTTCTGCGTTTGGGCGCCGTCGTGACGTTTCAGCTCGAACCAGAGCCACGGCTGATAGCGAACGATCTGATTGGGATCGGTGGCGATCTCGGCGAGCGACGGATGAAGGTCGTAGTATTCCTTGGCGCGCACCTTGACGTTGTGCTCCGCGTCGGCGACGGCGGCGCGCAGGTGCTTCGACGACGGTGTGTCGAAGTAAATCGTCGTCACGAAATGGTGTGCGCCCGGTAGACCGTTCGCCCCTACTCCCGTGAATCGATGGGAGGGCAAATGGCCATGAAGGAGCTCGGCCAGCGCGCCGACTTTGTCGGTTGCGACGGCGTATTTGGCCTCGTGGCGTTCGTCCGTGATGGCTTCGGAGACGTCGAGCTTGGTCGTCGATTGGGCCGCGGTCATCGCCGGTCCTCCCTCGGGGAACCTTTGCGATGAACACCGAGCGCGATGCCTGCCGAGTGTTTTAGGAGTGAGAGATTTTGTGGGTAGTAGCGGAGCTGGCGCGAGACGAGGTCCTGCCCGCGCGGCGCGTCGGCCAATGCGCCGAGGCTCTTCACCACGGTCGACGGCCAAGTGTCGAGGTGCATCTCACGCAGCGTCCAAGCTTCTTCGTCGTCGAGGCCGTCGATGCTATCGATGGCTTCTTTGCAGTCCGCGACCACCCGCAGGCGCATGTGCCACGACTCTCCCACGCGCACCCCCGCGAGCGTGCCCATCACGATCTTGGGCGCGTTGGCGAGATAGCGCTCGCGCCACACCCAGCTTCGGGCGCTCGTGAGGCCCTCGAGCGAGGCCAGCGCGGCCACCGGTGTTCGCGTCCACGCGCGTTCGCGAATTTTCCACGCGCCGTCGTCGTCGAGGCCGGTCACCGAGGCGGCCGCCGCCTGGGCGATGGCATCGTCGCGCGTCATTCGCTCGGCGTTTTCTTCCAGCCAAGTGGCGCGCAGCGCCCGAGCGCGCTCCGAGTCGACACCCGCGAGCGACGCCATCACCGCGCACGGATGCGAGGCATAGAGCCGCTCGCGAAGGTTCCACGATGCGTCGTCGTCGAGCCCCTCGAGCGAAAGGGCAATTTCGAACGGCGCGTCTTCGACGAGGCGCTGTCTCATGGCGCCTGCGCGCGCGTCGGCGGGAGAAACCCCGCGGAGCGACGCCGCGACCGGGCGCGGATGGCGAACGACGAGCTCGGCGCGGAGCTCCCAGCTCACGTCGTCGGCGAGCGAAGTCGAACCTGCGAGAACGGCATCGGGTACGTCACGCGCCAGCGCTCGCCGCGATCCGTCGACGGCTTCGCCGAAGAGCCCGGAGAGGACGTAAGCCGCCACGCGCGGTTCGCGCACGCTTCGACGCTCCACCCACCGAACGAGCGCTTCGAGCGCTCGTTCGGTCGTCGCCGCGACGCTCGGCAACTCGCGCGTTCGGCGAGCGTCGGCGTCCTCGCGGAACGCGGCGATGGCCGAGGCCACCGACTCGCGCCCCGCGGCGACCAGGTCGGCCACGCGCTCGACGATGTCATCGAGGTCGTCGTCGTTGTCGACGACGACCCAACGTTCGGGCGTCTCGCTGGCGCGCATGAGATACCCGGCGCGCACCCGGTGCTGCAGCCCGACGCCGGAGAGCCCTTTGCGCGCGGGAGGACGTTCGTCTCGGTTCGCGAGCTTGGCCGATTTGCGCCGCGCGCGCGCGAGCGCCGGATCGACGTCGACCAAGATGACGAGGTCGGGAGTGATCCCGCCGGCCGCCTGCGCCAATATGGGCCCCGTCCACTCGGAAGGGAGGTGCCGCCCGTACCGCCCGAGCACCTCGGGCGTGAAGAGAAAGCGATCGCCGAAGACGACGTCTTTGGTCGCGAGCGCCGGCTTCAGCACCTGTTCGATGAGCTGCACGTCGCGCGCGACGTAGAGCAAGAACTCCGCTTGGGGCACGAGCTCGAGGTTCTTTGCGTCGCGTCCGAGCTCGCGAATCGCCTCCGACACGGGCGACGCGAACTTACCGTCGGCTCGGAGGTGCGAAACCGAGAGCCCTCGCGTTCGCAAGAGCGCCGCGACGCGGTTCGAAATTGTCGTCTTGCCGCTCCCGTCGATGCCTTCGAACACGACGAACATCAGAATCCCACCCCCGCTTGAAGGAGAAGGGCCATGCGATCGGGCCCCGGCCCCACGAAGTAGCCCGTTGGAAAATTGCGCAAGGCCTTGTTCACTTCGCCTTGCAGCGTCAAGCGCGCACGCTGCCACATGCCCGCGTTGACCCCGAGCGCCGCTTCCCAGGCGGCGTCGGCGGTGACACCGAGGTCCGGATCGAGCACGGCGCCGAGGCCGTAGGGTTCGATGTACCAGGCTTCGTCGACGAGCCCGCCGAATCGGTAGGCGAGGAGCGCGCGGAGCGCCACGAAGGTGGCGTTCTGGTCGTCGCGCGGCTTTTCGCGTAGCTCGAACCAACTCTCGCCCGCGATGCCGTCGACCCACGCGCGAAGCACGCCAGACCCGATCGGCTCGTCGAGCGTGGCGTCGATCCCCGCCGTCCAGTAGTGCTCGAAATGAAGGGCTGTTGGGGATCCGACCCTATCTTCGTAGTAAGTGCCCACGACGACGCCGGGAGCGTCGATCTCCGCGCGAGCCACGAAACTTTGCGCCCGGAGCGATCGCGCTTCGATCAAATCGGTGTCGCGCTCGGCCGCCGTCTCGGAAGCCAAGACCGATCCCTGGAACGCGCCGAGCACCAAGCGGGGGAAAACCGCGCCGGAGCCGCGCCAAGCGATTTGGGCGCCAGGCCGCCGCCCTCCCACGTCGAGCCGTTCCACGAGCAGCTCGTGCAAGAGCCCGTGGCGCACGCTGGGCAGCTCCCACGTCGAGGCCGATTCGTACGACGACATCGGCATCTTGAAGCGGCCGAAGCGCGCGGTGAAGTGGTGCCCCTTGGCTTGGATGTAGGCGTCCTTCATGCGCGGCTTTTGCGACACGCGGAGCTCGACCTCGGCGGTCAGCCACGGCGTCGGGGCGCGGTAGTGAAGCCCCACACGCGCGTCGCGCACGAGAAGATCGAGCGCGTCGACGGTGGCGGGGCCGAGCCTCCCAGCTTCGTTGACGACGGTGGCGTGCCGCCTCTCGAGCTCGGCCATGACGAAAACGCGGCCCTTCGCTTCGAACGTGCCGAACGCCGTCTCGACGGTGCCGTTGACCGCTCGCGGCGTGTCGTCGAGCTTCTTCTTGTTCTTCTTTTTCTTGCCATAGGGAGGCTCGCCGGGCTCTTCGCCCGGCGCGCTGCCGCTCGCCTTGGGGACTTCCGAAGAAACGACGGGCGAAGGGAGCAACGGCGTGCTCGGTGGTGCTCCCATGTCGCCGCTCGCCAGCGGCACGTCGTTGGGGAACGCCGGAGGCTGCGCCGCTTCGGCGCTCGGTGGTGCTCCCGCGTCGGCGACGGACGCCGCCTGCGCCCGCACGGATCGCGGCGCAGCGCACGCGAGCACCAACATTGAAGCGATTGCGTTGCGGAACCTCACTGGTCGTCTCCCGATCAATCGCGCGTCGCTCAATTGTTGCGCCCTGGATACGGGCGAGCTTGCTTGATGAAGAGGCTCGGCGTTTTTCCGGCCTCGCCTTCGAACTTGAATTCGCAATCCATGGCGTACCAGCCGGCCTGCCCTGCGGGCGGCCCGTAGGCCGACATGAAGCGCTGGTGAATCGCGTCGAGCGCGGTACCTAGCTCGAAGATCTGTGCGTTGGTGAGGACCGTCGTGCCCGGGTCGACCAGGTTGGAGTGCGACAAATAGATGACGGGTTTGCCCGGGAAGCTGAACTCGTACAGAAACTGGTCGCTCACCACACCCGGTGGGGGAGCGACCACTTCGGCGTCGCCGCCCCACTGCACGTTGACGTAGAACCCAGGCTCGAGCCCCGATGGATCGAACGGATTGGCGGTGGTTGCCACGCCGTTGGCTGCCTCGTTCGGAAAGTTGTGATGGACGAGCAGCGCCATGGCGACCGACTTGTGATCGATGCTGTGGTAGGCGCGCTCTTCGAAGGTGCGAAACTTCCAAACGGTGGCCCACGTCTTCTTGACGGCCCCCAGCAGGTCTCCCTCCCAATCGGCAGGATCGCCCGTGTGCGAGTCGTAACACCCGGCGCAGGGAAACCCGTCGAGGTCTTCAGCGTTGGTGCTGGTCCGAAAGCGCATCGTCTGCGCGGGATAATCGGCGCCGAGCTTGGCCTTGAGGAGCGCTTGGAAAGCGGCGTCGACGGGGGCTGCCTCCATCTCCTTGCGGAGCGCTGCGAGCCTCGTGTCGCGCACGGAAGGTTTGGCGATGAACTCGGGATCGGCGAGGAGCGCGTCGACCTTCGCGTAGAAGCCGTTCTGCTCCATGAATTGGACGTAATAGAAGACGGGAACGGCGAAGGCCTTGCGACGCGGGACATCGTCGAGGTGCGCGAAGACAGAGTAGTTGGCGGCCTTCGCGCCGAAGGCACGGACGGCGTCTTTGATCTCCGCCTTCGTGGGCTTGGTTTCGACGGCGAGCGGCGTCACCTTCTCGATGTCGACCAGGTCTTTCACATCGAGGTTCGCTGCGGGCAGCGTGACAGCGACGGGCTTGTGCGACTCCCAGAATGCGTCGGCTTCGCCTTGCGAGGCTTCGGTAGCCGTCCATTCGAAGGCGCCGACCTTGAGCCGGACCCATTTGCCGTCGAGCGCCCGGAGCGCGGCGTTCGTGGTCGCCTTGCGGAGCCCCATGTTGGGCGTCTTGCGATTTTGCGCGAGCACGTTTACGTGCGACAGCGGAGTCTGGAATTCTTCGGTGATGAGCCCGGCGACCACGGAGATGTCGCTCGGGACGCGATCGAGAACGACGAGATCGCGGAACCCGACGTAAACCGACTCGAGGTCGCGCGCGTTGACGAAGCGAAGCTGCCCCACGGCCTCGCCGAGGTTCAGCGGTTGATAGTCGGTGCCTCGGAAGATGTCGTCGGTCGTCTTGATCTTCACGGATGCCGGCAAGCTCTTCGCCTCGATCTCGAGCGCCTGCGACGTGGGGTGGAACACGAGCGCGCGGCCGAAGTAGGCGTGAGTCTTGATCGCCTCGAAGAGCTTCGTGATCATCGCTGCCGACGCCGTGTCGTAGGGAGCGAGCTCGAGCGCCCAGATCTTCGCTCCCTCGTAGTAGGTGACGGCCCCCAAGAGAAAGCGCCGCTCGGGCGAGTAGTACTCGGTCAGGTTGAATTGCGAGAGCGCCGTGACCACCGGCTTGCCGTTGCCGGAGAGGTTCTTCGACACGAACTCGTAGTGGATCGCGTATTTTTGGCTGTTTTGGAAATAGAGTGTGTCGCCGTCGAGCTGGTCGAGCACGACCTTGCCCGAGCGCGCGCCGGGGAGCGTGGCGTCGAGCGGCTCCGACGAGAGCGACGCGAAGTCTTTCTGGCAACCGACGCGCTTTACGAAATCGGGCGCCGTGGAGGGCGCGATCTCGCAAGCCTCTTCGTGGATAACATCGTCTTCGGCGAGAGCGCTGGCTCCGTTACCGCACGAAACGAGGAGACACAAAACGACGAACAAGAAGGCGAGGCTCAATCGGTGGCGCATTTTTCCGTCAGAGGTGGCTCCCTGATGGAGCCATTTGATAAGGGGGCCGCACGGTCGCCGAGTGATCACGAAATCGTCACGTATTCGCCGCTTCGGCGGGCGAAAGCACAGGGTGCTGCGGCGCCTCTCCGCCTGCGATCAGCCGGCGACTGCGACCGGCTCGGCGCCGAACTGCTCGCGGTGAAGCTTCGCGTAGAGGCCGTCGCGCGCGATGAGCTCGTCGTGGCTGCCGATCTCCACGACGCGACCTCGTTCGAGCACGACGATGCGGTTCGCTTTGCGGATCGTCGACAGG
>DATEMX010000217.1:0-6862 GCA_035275365.1 Polyangiaceae bacterium
AATCTCTTTTGCTTCGCGATGCTCATCCTCGTGATGGGCTCGAGCCTGCCTATCTTGTTCGTCGGGTGGGAAGGCGTGGGGCTCTGCAGCTATCTCCTCATCGGGTTCTGGTATTCCGACGAGGCCAACGCCGCCGCGGGCAAGAAGGCCTTCATCGCCAACCGCATCGGCGACTTCGGGCTGCTCGTGGCGATGTCGCTGCTACTCGTCTACACCGGCGCGCTCGATTGGGAGGGCATCGGCTCGGGCTCGGGCTCGCTCCTCGCGCGCGTGCAGGTGTGGCCCATCGGTCAGCCCCCTCAAACGGGCGCGTGGGGGTTCATCGCCAATCACCTGCCGTGGCTCTTTCGCCCGGTGATGCCCACCGCCGCCACCGTCGTGGGGCTCAGTCTCTTCTTGGGATGCGCCGGCAAGAGCGCGCAGATCCCGCTCTACGTATGGCTCCCCGACGCCATGGCCGGCCCCACGCCGGTGAGCGCGCTCATCCACGCCGCCACCATGGTGACCGCGGGCGTCTACTTGGTGTGCCGGCTCTCGGGGATCTTCCTCCTGTCGCCCGTCACGATGGCTACCATCGCCACCGTCGGCGTGCTCACGGCCTTCTTCGCCGCCACCATCGGCCTCGCTCAACACGACATCAAGAAGGTGCTCGCGTACTCCACCGTGAGCCAGCTCGGGTTCATGTTCGTCGGCGTCGGCGTCGGCGCGTTCTCGGCCGGGTTCTTCCACGTGTTCACCCACGCGTTCTTCAAGGCCTGCCTCTTCCTCGGAGCCGGCTCGGTAATCCACGCGATGCACGCGGGCATCCACGACAGCGCCGCGTCGCAAGACATGCGCAACATGGGTGGCCTCCGCAAGTGGCTGCCCACGACCTACCTCACGTTCGCCGCGTCGTGCTTCGCCATCGCAGGCTTTCCGCTCACGTCGGGCTTCTTCTCGAAGGACGAGATCCTCTACCGCGCGTTCGTCAATCGCATCCACGCCGTCCCCGGCGAAGGCGGCGCCCTGCGGTGGGAAGCGCCCGCTTGGTTCGGCCCGGCCATCTACTGGGTCGGCATCCTCGCCGCCACGATGACGGCCTTCTATATGTTCCGCGCGCTGTTTCTCACGTTCTGGGGCGACTTCAAGGGGTGGAAAATCGTCGCCGCGAAGCCGGGCGGCGGTCACGACGATCACGGCCACGCCGATCACGATCGAATCGCCGAGGGCCCTCCGCCCCACGAGTCGCCCTGGCCAATGACTTTGCCCCTGCTCGTTCTCGGGGCGTTCGCCCTCGTCGGCGGCGTCTTCAACCCGGGTCTCTTGTCGAAGCACCCCGGCATCGAGGTCTGGCTCGAGCCCATCTTCGAAGGCGCCGAGGAGCTCGTGAAGGTCCCCGAGGGCGCCGCGAGCCCCTGGCTCTTGGCGATCCCCGGTGTCTTGGCGTGCTTGGTCGGTGGGCTCGGGGCGTTCTTCGTCTACGTGATGAGAAATGGAGCGCCGGCTCTCGAGTTCACCCAGAAGATACCCAAGCTCTATCGACTCGTCCTCGACAAATGGCGCGTCGACGAGCTCTACCAAAACACCGTCATCGGCGCGGTCGATTCGCTCGCCGAGACGGCGGCCGTCTTCGACAGATGGGTCATCGATGGCATCATCGCGCGGCTCACCTCGCTCGTCGTCGCCGCCCTGGGATCGGTTCTGCGCGCGTTCCAAACGGGCGTCGTTCACGTGTACGCCGCAGTGATGGTGGCGGGGCTCGCCGTCTTCGGTTGGTTCTTCGTCTGGCAGCCGCAGGCTCACGCGACCGTGCGCGAAGAATCGGCGGGTAAGTACCTCGTCGAGGCGTCGTCGGGGCTCGGCTACAAGTTCCGCTGGCACTCCAAGACCGCCGACGCGCCCGACTCCGACGCGTTCACGTCGAAGAAGTCGGTTCAAGTCGACGTGCCGCCGGGCGAAACCAAGCTCGTCCGCGTAGAAGTGATGAACGCGTTCGATCGCACGACAACGCATACCGTTGCCGTCACGCGACCGGCCGCGCCTCCCGCGAGCAGCGCCAAAGCGGCGCTGCCGTCTCCGAAAGGTGTCGCAGTTCCATGAACCCGCTCCTCGGAAGCCTCGTCGGACTCTGGCCGGTCGCACTGGCTGGCTTCGTCGGCGCCGTCGTCCCTCGCCGCGACTCCAAGTTCGAGCGCGTTCTCCTCGCGGCGGTGGCCGCCCTCGTCGTTCTCTTCACGATGGCCGTGTGGCCCGGCGCCTCCACGACCCCGGAAGATTCGCTTCCGAAGCCCGAATGGCCGCACCTGCTCAACGTGCTCATCGGGCTTCCGCTCCTCGGCTCGGTCGCCGTGCTGTTTCTCCCGCGCCAATCGCCCAAGTTGCTCAGGGCCTTTACCCTCGGTGTGCTCCTTCTCACGCTGGGCGCCTCGCTCTTCTTGCTGACGGTGCCGATGACGCGCGGCTGGCACTTCGTCTACGTGAAGGACTGGATGCCGACCCTCGGCATTCGCTACCACGTGGCGCTCGACGGGATCAGCCTCTGGCTGGTGCTGCTCACGGCGTTCATCACGCCCATCGCGGCCTACGCGTCGTTCGGGACAATCAAGACGCGCCTCAAGGAGCTCTGCTTCGCCTATCTGTTTTTGCAGGCGGCGATGATCGGTGCGTTCGTCGCGCTCGATCTGTTCCTCTTCTATATGTTCTGGGAGTTGATGCTCATCCCGATGTACCTGATGATCGGGATCTGGGGCGGCACCGACAAGATCAAAGCCGCCATCAAATTCTTCATCTACACGATGACGGGCTCCGTACTGATGCTCGCCGCCATGATCTACCTCGTGTGGCAATACACGAAGCTCACGGGCGCGCCGAGCTTCGATCTCTTGGCGCTACAGCGGGTCGTGCTGCCGCCGGGTGCGCAGTTGCTCTGCTTCTGGGCCTTCGCGCTGGCCTTCTTCATCAAGGTCCCTATGTTCCCGGTGCACACGTGGCTCCCCGACGCCCACGTGCAGGCTCCCACGGGCGGCTCGGTGATTCTGGCGGCCATCATGCTGAAGCTCGGTACCTACGGCTACCTCCGCTTCGCGATGGGGCTCTTTCCGGGAGCGAGCGGCCTCTCGGCGGCCAACCTCGCCGGCGTGGCGGTGATGGGCGGCATCATCTACGGCGCGCTCGTGGCGTACAAGCAAGACGACCTGAAGCGCGTCATCGCGTACTCCTCGGTCGCTCACCTCGGCTACGTGATGCTCGGGCTCTTCGCGGTGACGCCGAGCTCCATCTCCGGGTCCATCTTGCAGATGGTCAACCACGGTATCTCCACCGGGGCGCTCTTCTTGCTCGTCGGCGTCATCTACGATCGCCGTCACACACGCGAGATCGCCGAGTTCGGCGGCCTCGCCAAGGTGATGCCCGTCTACACGGCCGTGTGGGTCGTCATCACGCTGGCGAGCATCGGCGTTCCCGGCACCAACGGGTTCATCGGGGAGTTCATGGTCATCACGGGGACCATGATCTCCCCCCGCCTTCGCGTCTTCGCTGGCGTCGACGCGACGATCGCCGCGGCAGGTGTGATCCTCGGTGCCGTGTATATGCTCACGCTCACCCAGAAGACCTTCTTCGGCCCGCTCACGAACCCAAAGAACAAGCGCCTCGCCGATCTCTCGACGCGAGAGACGATCGCCCTCGCGCCGCTCGTGCTCTTCGTCTTCGTCATCGGCCTCTTTCCGTCGATCTTCCTCGATCGTACGAAGGACTCGGTTCAGGCGTTCTTCGAGCGCTACCAAGCCGTTTGGGCAGAAGGCCGCAACGAGGAACCCGCCTCGCGCTTGCTTCGTCCGAGCTCCGATCCGGCCCAGGAGCGCGGGGCGCCGGTCCAGGGCGAATCACCCAGCGCCGACGGAGCTCGCTAATCCATGTCCCTCATCTTCGCGCTCTCTCCTCTGCTCGTCGTCTCGCTGGGCGCGCTCTTGCTCATGCTCGTCGAGGCCTTCTCGGGCGACAAGACCAAGCAGGGTGACGTGGCGCTCGGGACGGCGGTCACCCTCTTCGCTGGCGCTGCGATGTCGATTGCCGTGTGGCTCGTGGGGCCCGAGACGCTCGAGCAATCGACGACGCTCGCGCCGTACTTGCTCACCGATCGCTTCGCGATGTTCTTCGACTTCGTCATCTGCCTCGGCGGCGCGATGGCGGCGCTCCTCGCCGGTGGCTACATGCCCGAGCACGGCATCGAGCGCGGTGAGTTCTACCCGCTGCTCATGTTCTCGAGCGTCGGCGCGATGATGCTCGCGTCGGCCGGCGATTTGCTGTCGCTCTTCATCGGGCTCGAGACGATGTCGCTCGGCGTCTACGCGATGACCGGCTTTCGCCGAGGGTCGAAGCGCTCGACCGAGGCGGCGATGAAATACTTTCTCCTCGGCTCGTTCGCCGCGGCCGTCCTTCTCTACGGAGGCGCGCTCCTTTACGGCGCCACGGGGCACACCGATCTCGCGGGCATCGGCCGGAGCATCGTCTCGGCTTCCGCGTCATCCTCCACTTCATCCTCCACGGTTTCGCTGCCGCTCGTCGTCGTGGGCCTCATGATGGTCTTGGTGGGCCTCGTCTTCAAGGTGAGCGCCGTTCCCTTCCACATGTGGACCCCCGACGCCTACGAAGGCGCGCCCACGCCGGCCACCACCTTCATGGCGGTGGCGGTGAAGAGCGCCGCGTTCGCCACCATGCTGCGCGTACTCTTGATCGCGTTCGGCGACGCCGACTCTGCGTCGTGGGGAGCAGGTTGGCCTCCCGTCATCGCGGGGCTCGCCATCGTCACGATGACCGTCGCCAACCTCATCGCCGGGCGCCAAGAGTCGGTCAAGCGCATGCTGGCGTATTCGTCGATCGCGCACGCTGGTTACGTGTTGCTCGGTATCGTCGCCACGATTCGTCAGAACGGGCACGAAGCCGAGGGCGCCGTCCTCTTCTATCTCCTCACGTACACCGTCTCCACCGCCGGTGCGTTCGGCGCGCTCATCCTTTGCGGCCGAAAGGGTGCCGAGGCCGTGAGCTACGAAGATCTAGCGGGAGTTGGACGCCGCCACCCCGGCGCAGCGTTGCCCTTCACCCTCTTCTTGTTGTCGCTCGCCGGTGTGCCTCCCACGGCCGGCTTCTTCGGCAAGTTCTACGTTTTTCGCGCGGTCATCTTCGGCGGCGGTGGCTTCTACTGGCTCGCCGTGCTCGGCCTTCTCAACAGCGTCGTCGGCGCATATTACTACCTCCGCGTCATCGTCTACATGTACATGCGCGAGCCGGCGCCCGGCGCCCCCGTCGCTACGCCGATGCGGTCGAGCTACGTTGCTTTCGCGCTCCTGGCGTGTGCGATTCTCGTCCTCGCGTTGGGTATCTTCCCGAGCTCTTCGCTCGATCTCGCGCTTCATGCCCCGGCGCGCGGCTAGTGCCTGCCGCCAGAAATAGGACCTATTTCTGGTGGCGCCGCGCTCCGCGCGGCGCAGGTTTGCCGCTGGCACTTTCTCTTTGTCTTCGAGGGCGAAGCCCCCGCCCCGCAGGGGCTTCGGCCGGAACAGGGCCCCACCCCAACGGCACCTCCGGCGCCGAACGAACCCCGCGTCAAACCGGGTCGGACTTCGGGTGCGCGGTCAGGGAATTGCCTGGGAAGGGTCGGGGTTAGCCTCCCGAGGTTCGATGCCTGCTCGCTCGTCGATCGTTGCCACCGTCGTTGTCGGATTTGCCACCATTGCAGGCGGTCTCGGGGCTTGCCGGGCGAAGTCTGCCGCTCCTTCTGGTAGCCACGCCGACGGCGCTGCCAGCGCTTCTTCGGTGGCTTCGGCGACGCCCTACGTGTTGCCCGAGAAACCGTTGGTCGACGCCGGCCCCATGGCGTCGGGCATCCCGGTGCCCGCGGCCAAGGTCGACGCGATCGTCAACCCGGCCCACGAAGAGCCGTACCGAGGGCCGACGGGAACCATCGAGGGCATCATCAAGGTGAGCGGCGATCCGCCGCCCAAGGCCAACCCCACCATTCCCTTCGAGTGCGGCGAGGCCTATGCAACTTATGGCAAGGCATTCCGTGAGGGCACCGGACATGAGCTCGCCGACGTGCTCGTGGCGGTCACCGGCTATCGGGGTTATTTGCCCGTCTCGAACGAGGTGGTGTCCGTCGGCATCCACGGATGCGCTTATGAATCTCGCACCGTGGCGGTGACCTACGGCCAGCGCATCGAAGTTTCGAACAGGGATGCACGCGAAAGCTTCGTCCCCACGCTGCTCGGCGCCGAGTTGCCCGCGCAGATCATCGCGGTTCCGCGCGGCGATGCGGTGAAGCTCTATCCCGTGCAGGTCGGCCATTTTGCGCTCGCCGACGGGATGAAACGCGACTGGATGTACAGCGACGTCTTCGTCCTGCGCTATCCGACTCACGCCGTGACGGCGCTCGATGGTCGCTATCGCATCACGGGGATTCCCGCCGGCAAGGTCAAGGTGTCCGCGTATTCGCCGCAGATGGACGAGCAGCTTCATCCCGATACAGGCGTCGCCACGTCGAACGTCGAGCGCGAGGTCGAAGTGAAGGCAGGGGAAACAACGAACGTCGATTTCGTGATTCACTACAAGACGCCGAAGCCGAAACCCAAGCCGAAGCCGCTGCCCCCGAGCGACGTCGTACGCTAGTAAGAAACCTCGGTCAGGCTGTCTCACCGCGACGCCGGTTTCCTGCATCGTGTGTCGGGCGCAGCCCGGTGGGGGGCTAGTAAGAAACCTCGGTCAGGCTAGTAAGAAACCTCGGTCAAGCTGTCTCACCGTGACCCCGTTTCCCGCATCGTGTGTCGGGCGCAGCCCGGTGGGGGGCTAGCAAGAGACGGCGTGTCTGGGTAGCTGACGACGCACGCGACAA
>DATEMX010000218.1:0-3703 GCA_035275365.1 Polyangiaceae bacterium
CGACGCGGGGCTCGACTTCGACCCGAGACACGCTGGCGCCTTCAGCCGGGCACATGAAGCGCAAGAGAGCGCGCTGGTCGAGCCAGGCTTCGAAGACTCGGCGCGGCGGGGCGGGGATGGTTCTCACCAAGGTGAGATCAGGCACTTGCGTCATGACTTTTCCTTTTTTGCGTAGTCGACGAGCGCGTCGAGGCGCTCGCTCCAGAAGTGGTGATGAAAGTGCAGCCAGGCGTAGGCGGGCTGAAGCGCGCTCCAGCTGACGGAGATCCAGTGCTCGCGTCCCTCGACGCGGCGCACGACGAGCCCGGCGTCTTCGAGCACCTTGAGGTGCTTGGAGACGCCGTTCTGCGTCATGGAGAATGCCTTCCCCACCTGACCGACCGTCAGCTCGCCGGCCTCGCGCAGTAGCGCGATGATCTTGCGGCGGGCTGGATCGGCCAGGCAGTGAAAGACACGGTCGATCTTTTGCTCCGCGCGGACCTTGCCTCGAGCGCTGCTCATCCCGACGCCCTTGCACCTCGCCGCGCAGCGGCGCTCAGATCTGCAAGTCGTGCGGAAACGGGCGGCCGTGGCCGGTCTCGGCGTACTCGCGCAGGCTCAGCAAGAAGGTGGCCCACTTCATGCTGCAATGCGCGAAGAATGGCGTGCCGTCTTTCCATGCTCGGTGACCGAACAGCAGCGTAGTACGACCCGCGTCCTCGGACAGCTCGAAGGTGATGCGGGTGTCGAGCCACTCTGACTTTTCTTCCGAGCGCCAGACCACGCGTCGATTGGCCTCGAGCTCTTCCACCCGCATGGGCGATACGTGCTTGCCGAAACGAAACTCGAGCGTCTTGCCGTGGGCGCTCTCACCGCTGGTGGTGCTGGTCCACCAGCCCGAAAGCCCGTCCACCGTCGAGAGTGCCTGATAGACCCGCTCCTTGGGCGCGTTGATGCTGATCTTGTGAAGAATGTCGGCCATGGGTGCCTCCTGTTGAAATGTACCACCGAATGGTTGTTCAACCATATGGTGGTATATTGATCCCGCCGAGAGCGCTGTCAAGGCCCGAACTTGGACCAGCCCCGACGTCGATTGTCTAGGACCCAACAACAAACATCCGGGCCATAGCTCGACCATCAACTCGAATCGGCCCTTGGGAAACTGTGCAGAACGCGCTTGCACGGCGAAGCTCTGAGAGCCTACCCTCGGCTCTGATGAGACGATTCGCTCTCGGAGCTGCCATCGCGCTCGCGGTGCTTGCCCTCGGCACCGCAGCCGTATTCGCGCAAGACGCGTCGGCGCGACAGCTCGCCCTTCAGCGGCTCCAGCAGCAGCGCGCCGCGTCGCGTGAGGCAGGCGCCGCGGCCGCGGCCCAACCAACGGTCCCGACGACCACGCCCACCATTGCGCCGACGCCGACGTTCATCCCGCGGCCGCTTCCCACGCCCACGCCCACTCCCGCGCCGACGTTCCGACCGACGTTCACGACGACGACCACCGCCGTGCCGACGACGCCGACGAGCAGACCCGTCTTCGACGCGGGGGCTCCGCCCAAAGCGACGGCGTCGGTGAAGCCCGCCGTCGCGCCTTCGCCTCGAGTCGATCCGAATGCTGGGGTCGAGAAGCTGCGAAACACGCGGGAAGACCGGCGCCATGCCGAGATCGAGCGACTCCACAGGAGATGGGGCGAGCTCGTCTCCGACGAGCGGAGCAAGGTCGAGCTCGAGCTGCACGCAAAGCGGGTGGCCTATTTGCAGCGCATTCGCTCGGTGGCCGAGAAGGCGGGCGACGCCAAGACGGTTCAAGCCGTCGACGAGCTCATCGTTCAGGAAGAGCGGCGCGACGCCGAAGCGCTGAACGCGTTGCGCAGCGGCTCTCCGGGGAGCGCGAAATGAAGGCCTCGTTCGCCAAGATCACCGTCATCGTCACTCTGCTTGCAACGGTCGCCGGCTGCAGGACGCTCTTTCGCAAGAAAGAGGTCGAAGAGGTCGACGCGGGCGAAGGTCCGGCCGCGGCAGCCGAAGAGGCCATCCCCGCGCCCCAAGACTACGAAGAAGAGGCCATTGAAGGCGTCTCCACGACGAACTACAAGGCCGAGTTGGCGCGGCTGAAGAAAGAAATCTCTACGAAGTAGCTGCGCCGGCGTGTCCGTCGGTCGAGCCGCGCCCTTCTTTTTCGCGCGCCGACGCGCGCTTGCTCGACTCGACGAGCGCCAAGAGTTCTTCGCGCGTGACCCCGAGCCGGGCCGCAGTGCGGTGGGCCAGGGAGGTCTCGGCGACACCGCGCACGAAGCCGTAGGTAGGGATTTGTCGCTTGTCCAGCTCGACTTGGAAAAACGAGAGCCTGGGGACGGGCGGATTGCCGGCGATGCGCGCGGCCAGTTGGAGAAAATGGGTCGTAATGAAGGCTTGGGGATCGAGCTCGGACAAAAGTGAGATCACGAGCTCGAAGATCTCTTCGCCTTCGGAGGGGTTGGTGCCCGAGCAGAGCTCGTCGAGCACCACCATCGATCCGACCTTGAGCTCTTCGAAGAGCGAACGGATGCGGATAAGCTCCATGCCGAGGCGGCCTTCGCTCTGATCGGCGGTTGCTTCTTCGATGAGCGATACGAAGAGGCCGGGCGCGATGCGCAAATTGGCCGAGCGTGCCGGCACGAAGAATCCGCACTGCCCGAGAAGCTGCGCCAGGGCGAACGCTTGCAAGAGCCGCGTCTTGCCGCCCGAATTGGGCCCTGTCACGATCATGATTTCGTCATGCCGCTCGGTGACGATGTCGCATGGCACGATCTCGACGCTCTGGAGTAGCAAGAGCGGGTTGTAGAGACCGCGGAGGTCGCGGGTGAAGGGAACCCCGCCGGGGGCTTCGCCGATTTCGGCCATCGTCGGCAGGCAGACTTGGAGCTTGTTTCGTTCGGCTAGGTCTCGAAATGCCAAGGCAGCCAAGTAAAACTCCATGTCGCCTTGAACCTGGAAGAGCTGCACGAGCGCGCCTTCGAGCCCGTCGTAGACGCCGTCGATGAGGCGGGCAAGGAGCTCTTGTTCGCTGAACCGGTAGCCCCGAAAGAGCGCCGAGATCTTGGCAAAAAACCTGCCCGCCGGCGACGCGTAGAACCAGTTGCCCTCGTTTTCGCGGACCCTCAGCATCTCGAGACCGCGCACACGGCCGTCGAATCCGAGGCGAACGCGAACGTCGAGGGTGGAGAGATTCTCCTCGTAGTGGAGCAGATCGGAGAGCCGCTGATATTCGATTTTGGTCAGCGTTTCGACGCCGAATTCGCGTAGCCTCCGGAGGCCCGAGGTCGCCTCGTGAAACGAGCAGGCCATGGCGTCGATCGACGCCTTCACCGCCGTCAAGATGTCGAGGCGCCTGCGGCTGCCGTCGAGTCGGCGCGCGAGAGGCGGGGATTCGAGGAGCATCCGAAACTGCGAGAGGCTCGCGTAGACGCGCTCGAACTCGCGGCGACGATCGGGCGATCTCGCCAGCTCGGCCAGGACTTCGCAGCGAAAGCGAACGACGGACGAATCCGACGGCGGTCGCGAGAGAATGCGCGCGAGGTTCTGCTGGTCGATGGGGTGCGGGCGGCCCTCGATCTCGACCTGGAAGCAACCACGGATGAGATCGCCCAAGAAGAGCTGGCTTTCGAACGCGCGAGCGTCCCACCCCGAGTGGGGCAACGTGGCCGCCTCGAGCGATTGCGAGAAGGCCGCGCTCGGCGCACCGCTC
>DATEMX010000219.1:0-14495 GCA_035275365.1 Polyangiaceae bacterium
CGAATTCCTCCGTACGTGGACGACACGGGCGAAGTCAACTGGCTCGTTGCCGACGCCATGCGCATGGAGGTCCCCATCCCCGTGATCGCCGAATCGGTCATGCAGCTCTTTGCCTCGCGAGACACGGCCAAGGTCTGGGCAAGGGCCATCGCCATGATGCGTCACGGCTTCGGTGGACACGCGTACGGCGTGAGCGCGGCTGCCTACGCGGAACGCGTGCGCGGAAGAGTCGAGGAGATCTCCTCGGAACCCCCCCCGCCGGAAGGCCCGTCCCCCTTCCCGCCGTCGGGCTGAGCCTCGCCGCGTGCTCATCTTCGGGTAGCGGAGCCCAACGCAAACGCGAGCGCGGCGGCGGACGTGAACACGCTCGCTCGCGCGTTCTCCTTCTGCAACTGGGATTCCCTCGCGGCGTCTTCGGCCGCGAGGGCGTCGCCGGCCACCAGGATGTTCGCGGTCTCGCCCAGCCGCGCCACGCCCTCCGGCACATTCTCGAGCCGGATGCGAACGGGGAAGCGCTGCGCGATGGTCACCCAGTTGAGGGTGCGTCCCACCTGCGGGAGACTCGGCGCGCCGGTGTTCGGCGGGGCGACGCCCCAGCCGATGCTCTCGACGCGACCTTGCACCGCTTGGTTCTTCGCACCAAGCAGCCAGACGGTCGCCGGGTCACCGACCTGGACGTTGGTGAGCTCGGTCTCGCGAAAGTTCCCGACCGCATACCACTCGTTGGCCTTGATGAGCGTGAAGATCGGCTGACCAGCCGAGGCGTAAGCCCCTTCGGTGATGTCGAAACCGGACACCCACCCGTCGAAGGGCGCACGCAAGACCGTGTGGCTCAGATTCCATTCCGCAAGCGACATGGCCGCCTCGTCGCCGCGCATCTGCGCGAGCATACTCTCGGTGTCGCCGACGGCCTGTAAGGCCGCCTGCGCCTTTTCGACCGCGGTTTTCAGCGCGCTTTTCGCGACCTTCTCTTGGGTCCGCGCCTGATCGAATTGCTGTGGCGTCGCATAACCCTTGGACGCGAGCGGCGAGAGGCGCGACGTTGTGGACTTCGCGTAATCGAGTTCCGACAGTGCCGCCTGGATCTGCGTTTCAGCGGCCTTCGCCGCGCTCGATTGCGACTCGACCTCACGCGACTTCACCGCGATCTGCGCCTGGAGCGCTAGAACCGCCGCTCGCGCCTGCGCGAGTTTGAGCTCGTAAGGCTCCCGCTCGATTTCGACCAGAATCTCGTCCTTCGCCACGCGCTGGTTTTCACGGACGTGAACTGCGGTGATGCGGCCGCTCACCTCGGGGACGACGCTCGTGCTGTAGGCGTAGACAAAGGCGTCCTGCGATCGGGGGCGTCGATCGCGACGAGAGAGCGCGAACACAGCTAGCAGCATGGCCAGAGCCAACGATCCGATGGCCAGGATTCGGCCAAGCCATTCGGGTACGGGTCCATTCACCCCAGCCACAACAGCCACCCTCCGAGCGAAAACGCCGCGACCAGAGCGAGATAGACGACAACCGGCACCGGCAACGAGCCGTCAACTCCGGTTTTTGCGAAGATCCAACGGATAGCGGCCGTAGCCGCCAACGCGGCTAGCACGCACAACATCCAAGATGGAAAATAGGCCCCGAGCACATCTTGGGATTGCGCACCGACGTATCCAGCAGCAAAAACTGCGCGAGCGGACATTGGCCGAACATGCGCAGCGCCGCGGCGTGCGGCTACGGGTACATCCTTTAGCGCAATGGGCCGAGCTGCGTGTCGGTGATCGGGTGGTGCCCATTCGCGCCGCGGCGGCGCCGCGGTCGGACCAACGACGTAGCGCGCTTTGACCTCGCGCACGGCCCTCCACCTTCATCAAACACTGTGCGTACGAGGACGCCCCGATCGCCGACGCTCGCGCATCACCTCGCGCCCTCCGGCAAGCGCATCCTGCTCATCGAACGTGGTGACCGGCTTCCGCGCGAAAAGGGAATCGCAGGCACCGTCTGATGACGTTCAGAAATAATATCGCGTATCGAAGTGTATTCGGAGATAGACGAACCACGGCGTTCCAAGCGATGGCGTGGGGCCGCTGGCGGCTGGCATCGTCAGCTTCGAAATGTACTGTACGTCATGGGGAATCTCGAACCCCCCGCCAAGCTGGAAGGCCAGCGTGAGCGCTTGCTTGGTGGCAAACGTCCGAAGCGGGCGGTACTCGAAGACGGGAATGTCGAATTGCAGCGAGCGGTACGAGATGAAGGCCGCCCTGCTCGGAGTCGAAACCACTGCGCCCGGCAGAGCGAGCCCGGCGCTGTCGATACGGTCCCCAAAGTAGCCGTAGAAAGTCAGCCCCACCTCGGTTCCGAGCAGAAGCTGAAAGCTGCCGACGCTGGTCACGAGCGCGCGACGTTCTCCGAGCCGGCCGCCGTGGGCGGCCACGATCGCCATATCCGTCAACGTATCGGGCGCGGCCCAGCTGAGAACCGAAGATGCCAGGAGAAGGTCGAAGGGAATGAGGTAATACGGTAATCGCAAGCGCAGGGCCAATCCGCGCCGCGCGGGGACGACGGGCACACCGGCAGCTTCATAGAAGCTCGTGCCCGTATCGTTCTGGGAGGTCTCGAATTGGACGCCGAGCCCGAGAGATGTTTGCGCCGACCCTCCCGACCCGGTCAGCGCCTCAAGCCCGAGGCCGACTTGAAAGCCGACGTAGGAGGAGCCGAATAGTCGAGGAGAGCCGCTCGATTCGAAGCCGCCGACGGAGCTGCCGCCCGCCAGATCGCCGGCAAAACCGATGAAGACCCCGATCTCTTCTCGAAAGCGGGGGAGATTGACGTCTCCCTCGCCCAGACCTGGAACCGGAGTCGCTGCCACAATCGAAGCGATGAGCGCCTCGGAACTCGGCGCGAACGTCGCCGAGGGCTGCCGGACCGCCGTGCACGCATCGAAGCCGATGGCCTCGTCGATCGAGGCCGGCGAGATGGTCGCCGCGATCCGCGCTGTCGTCGAGTCGGGTTCGGAAGCTGCGCCCGTGAGTTGCACCAAGCTCTCGGCGACCGCGGCCCCCGCGCGTCTGCGATCGATATCGCGCATGTGTGCGTCGCCGAGGATCGTCGCGCGCTGGCCGTTCCACAGCTCGGCGTCCAAACCAAACTCGCAGTAGTAGTCGTGCGTGCCCTTGCGCTCGGCAACGTTGCCCCATATCCCGGCCACGTGACCGGCCGAGAACGCATCCTCCAGGAAATGAATGGCGAACGTCTCGGTGGCGAGCATCTTCCTCGCGAGCTCGCCCCGTGCGTCGTCGCCCACCGAAGGCCAAGCGTGCGCCATGGCCAGCGCGGCCAAATGATAGTAGGCGTAATAGCCGATTGCGTTCGGCCCCACATCGGGGGCGAGCACCCGAACCTGGTAGGCATGGGGGTCGTTCGATTGGCGCGTGACCAAGAAGTGACCTTCGTTCGCCGTGGCCCGCGACGCGTACTTCGGGTCCACATTCTGCAGCTTGAGATTGGAAGCGGCCCACGCGTTCTGGACACCTTCGTGACCTTTCGCTTTCCGAAGGGCGACTTTGGTTTCCGCGGCGATCGCCGCTACGCGCATGATCCAAGAGCTGCTCTCTACTTCGGAAAGAAGCTGCCGCGGCGAGCACGAATGATCGCCCCCGATGGCTGGCCATGATGCCAGATCGATGCACCACGGCTTCTTGGTGCCATCGCCGTAGACGGCGTCGATGCAAAAGCGCTCCTCGTTCTTTTGGCGAGCGAAGCTCCATATCTTCTCGATGAGGTGCCGGCGCTCGGGCGACAACAGGCGGAGCGCCTCGACCATGATGTCGCGGTGCTCCGGAAAGATCCACCCTCGCGCCTCGGAGGGCCGAGCCGCCCAGAAGAAGCCGACGACCGCGAGCAGCAGCCTGAGACAGGGGCATCTGACGAGGCGAAGCAACGCTAGGGACCAACTAACACCTCCGTCGCGGCGAAACAGCTCCGTCTTTGTGCGTCAGGTTGAGTGTGGTGGGTCGCGGGAAGCTACCAAAGGCGAGGGTCGTCGTTACGGCTACCGGTCAGACGTCGGCGGAATTGGCAGCCGCAACTTTCCGAGTGCGTGCTTGATGACGATCTCCCACGCGCTGACGGCCGAGAAATAGATTTCGTGCGCGTTGCTGCGGAGCAGCTCTTGGGCTTCGGCGTTGAGCTTCTCTGGCGCGAGCAGGTACCAAAGCCAACAGTGCGTGTCGACCAGTAGCTTCACTCATCGTTCTCGAACGAGCGCTGCACATCGTCGGGCAGCGGTGCATCGAAGTCGTCCGCGACCCAGCCGGCGCCAGCGTCCATCCCATGGCGCGAGCGCGAGCGCCTTCATCTTGCGTCGGGGTCGTCACGACCGTGACTTCGGCGGGGCCGGCAGGGAGGTCGGAGGGCAGGACGAGCTCGACACGGTGATTCTCCGGAATCAGGACCTTGGTGGCGTGCATTGGCTGCTAGACGGTAGCCCACGCATCGGGGAGGCACCAGGGTAGAATAACCGGACGCTTTGGTCGAAGGATTCTGGGGACCGCACGTTGGCAGCGCGTTCTGATCATCGGCATTCGGCGCTCCGTCGATCGGCCTGAACCGGGACAAGGGCGCCCGACTTCTCGGCGAGGCCTTTCGCGAAGCGGACAATGCCCATCACACGCCCGCACTGTTCCACGTAAAATATCACGATTGGGATTGCGCTGGGATCTTGGGTTGCGGCGAAGTCCGGTCCTACGTACCATAACTGACCTCGTCGTGCCGTGGTCTCGAACGATCTACCGTCGCGGGAAGGAAGGATTTCTGCGGGATGAAAACCACGCCACGAGCGGTAACTGGGTGGAACCGGGGTCACGCCGGGAGCCCGTTCCATTCACGCTCGCCAGTTTTCGATTCGGACAGGATAGCCGGTGTCGCGGATGACACTCGTAGTGAGCGACGTTGCCGGTAACGACAGGTAGGTCGTGGTTGATCGCTATCGCCGCAATCATCACGTCGGGCATTCCAATTGGACGGCCGCGACGCTCCAGGTCGGCGGTGACTCTACCGGCCAGGCGTCCCGCGGCTTCGTCGAAGGACAGGAGCTCCGCTTGCGCCAGTGAAACTTCGAACTGCGCCACCCAATCCTCGCGCCCTTTCGTCGAAGGCCATACACCAATGCTGGTCGTCACGACGAGTCCGCGCTTTCGTTGCGGTTGATGGCGACGTGGGGCATTCTGGGCGCGCGATGGCCGTCCAAGCAGATAGCTATGGCAATCGACTGAAAGAACGAGGCAACAAGCCAGCGCCACCACCCAGATTCGTTCCCCTGAGGTCGCAAAGGCACAGCATGAATCGGTCGCGTTTCACGGAGGCGTCGTGGGGAGTCCTGGCAAGACGATCTCGATCAGTATACCAAGCGTTGCAGAGGGACGAGCACCTCGGTTCCTACTGGCCAGGGGGGAACACCCGCGTCACTACTTCGTGCCCACTATCTCCGCCCGTTTGCGAGATGGCATGCAGCGGTGCGATTCTGCGAACCCATTCCGGGCTGCTCACGATCGGAGCCGGACGGCATGTGCGCCTCGGACTATTCGCTGCCGCCCAGGGGAATTAAGGACATCGTGAAGCGGACCTTGTGGCACGCTGAGCTCCAGACCTGCGAGACCGTTGGCCACCAGCGCGCTAGGAGATGGGTCGTGACGACCTCAGGCAAGAATGCGGGCAGTGTAACTGCCGCGAGCAAAAGGCCCGGTAAGTTACTCACCCGCGCATCAAGAACGCCTGGCGATCTTTCGGTTTCGGCGCTGGTGCGCGATCTGGGAACGATGATTGACGCTGCGCGCAAGCAGGTGGCGGTCGCCGCAAACGCCGCGCTCACGACGTTGTATTGGCAGATCGGCCATCGCGTCCGTACGGAAGTCCTCGACGAGCGCCGCGCTAAGTACGGCGGCCAGATTGTCTCCGCGGTGGGGAGACAATTGGAGGTGCGCTACGGGCGTGGGTTCGGGGAGAAATCCCTCCGGCACATGATCCGGTTTGCCCAGGCGTTCCCCGAACCCGAGATTGTCTCCACGCTGCGGAGACGATTGTCGTGGAGCCACCTCAAGCAGCTTATCTACTTCGAGGATGAGTTGAAGCGCACGTTCTATGCGGAAATGTGCCGCGTCGAGGGTGGTCGACGCGGGCGCTGGCCCAGAAGATCGACGGTATGCTCTTCGAGCGAACCGCGCTCTCCAAAAAGCCGGAGGCTCTGATCCGCAAAGAGCTCACAGCGCTGCGCGAGAAGATGTCGTGGGTCTATACGGCGATTGCCGCGTTCGAAAACAGCGTTCGAGCATTCATCGAGGAACGTCTGCTCGAGAAGGTCGGTGCGACGTGGTGGGACACCACGGTGTCAACACAGATCAAGGCTGATGCAGAAAAGCGGAAAATGCTCGTCAGGTCGGAACTTCTCGAAGATGGCTCACCAGGCTGACCCTAGGCAACTGGGAGGCAACGAACCCCCCGTCCGTTGCTTTTCCGCTGAATTCTCCGACAAACTCTGCTGATTTGTCGGGGCGAGAGGATTTGAACCTCCGACCCCACGGTCCCGAACCGTGTGCGCTACCAGTCTGCGCTACGCCCCGTGACGCGGTTCGTCTCGTTGTCTCTCGAGGGAAACGCGGCGCCGCACAATGGTCGGCGGGGGGGCGAAAGTCAAGCCGTTAGGCAGATTTGGCTTTGCGAATTTGGGTCACGAGCTCGGGGACGGCTTGGAAGAGGTCGGCGACGAGGCCGTAGTCGGCCACCTGGAAGATCGGGGCCTCGGCGTCTTTGTTGATCGCGACGATGACCTTCGAGCCCTTCATGCCGGCAAGGTGCTGAATCGCGCCGGAGATGCCGATGGCGAAATAAAGTTTCGGCGCCACGACTTTGCCGGTTTGCCCCACCTGCAGATCGCTCGGCGCGTAGCCGGCGTCGCAGGCGGCGCGGCTCGCGCCGACGGCGGCGCCGAGGGCGTCGGCCAGCGGATCGAGGACCTCCTTGAAGCGCTCTTTGAGGGCGCGCCCGCCGGAGACGACGACGCCGGCCTCGGCGAGCTCGGGGCGCTCGCTCTTCACCTGGTCGAACGAGACGAACTCGACGCGATCGGCGCCCGCGGAGGGCGGGGCCAGGGCGATGTCTTCGACCGGGGTGGCGCTGCCGCTCGGTTGCGCCGGGGCGAACTCGCTCTGGCGCACGCTCACGGCTTGGATGGGCGTCGTGACTTCGCAAAAGCCGTAGGCATTGCCGGCGAACATGGGCCGGCGGTAGGTGAGCTTCGCGCCCTCCACTTTGACCGAGGAAATGTCGTTCGCGTAGCCGGCGCCGAGGGCCGCGGCGACGCGCGGGATCAAATCTTTGCCGTAGGCGCTGGCGGCGGCGACGACGACGTCGAACCCCTTTTTCGCCGTCGCCACGACCGTCGGCGCGAAGCGCTCGCAGACGTAGTTGGCGACGCTGGCGTGGTCGGCGATGAACACCTTGGCCGCGCCAAACCCCGCGAGCTCGCCGGACGAAGCCTTCGCGCCCGCGCCGATCGCGAGGATCGAGAAGCTGCCGCCCGTGCCTTTGGCCACGCTTTGCGCGAACGTGACGGCCGAGTGGGTGGTCTTTTTGAGTTTACCTTCCGAAAATTCTGCGACGACGAGGACGTTCGCCATGACCCTGTGTGCCTCTTTCGACCGTTAGAGAACTTTGGCTTCGTTGACGAGCTTCTCGACGAGCTCGGGGACCGACTTGACCTTGACGCCCGCCTTGCGCGCGGGGGGCGGCTCGAAGGAGAGGTACTTGATCGAGAGGTTCGTGTCGGCCGCTAGATCGCCGAGCTTCACTTCGACGAGCGGCTTCTTCTTGGCCGACATAATGGCGGGCAACGCGGCGAAGCGCACGCCGTCGTTGTACTTGAACGTCGGCGCGGTTTGCTTCGAGTAGACGCTGGTCGGCGCGACGATGCGCAGATCGACGGTGACGACGGCGGGGAGCTTGACGCGCAGCGTGAGCACGCCGCCGTCGACCTCGCGGCCGACGAGCAGAGCGCCCTCTTCTTCTTTGATGGTGGCCGCGAACGTGGCCATCGGCCAGCCGAGCATTTCGGCGAGCATTTGGCCGACCTGGTTGGAGTCGCCGTCGACGGCTTGCTTGCCCATGAGGACGACGTCGGGCTTCTCGCGAAGGACGAGTGTCTTGAGAGCGCGCGCGAGCAGGTGGCCGTCGAGCGCGTCGTCTTGCGCGTCGACGCGGATAGCGCGGTCGGCGCCGGTGGCGAGCGCCGACCGGAGCGTCGTCTCCGTTTCCTTGGGGCCGAAGGTGACGACGATGGCTTCGCCGCCGCGCTGCTTGGGAGTGGCGCCATTTTCGGTGAGACGCAGCGCGGCCTCGACGGCGTACTCGTCGAAGGGATTCGGCTTCCACTCGAGCCCGCTGGTGTCGATTTTGGCGCCACCGGCCGGGATTTTGATCTTGTTGGCGTTGTCCGGGTCAGCGACCCGCTTGAGCGGCACCAGGATCTTCACGTGAGAGAGTCCTCCAGGAACGGGGCTAGGAAAACGGGCTACGAAAGAGGGCCTACGATGACGAAGAGGCCGGCCCTAGGCTAGGCCAGAACCGGGCGGGCGACATCATGAATCGATCGGTACATTTGCCGGGGCTCGCTCGTGAGGCGTGCTAAACCGAGCGGCTTCGGAGCGTTGAATGCGACTCGTTTGTGATTTCCTCGTCGTGGGTAGCGGCATCGCCGGTCTTTCTTTCGCGCTCGAGGCGTCGGCCCACGGTGAAGTCATCATCATCACCAAGCGGGGGCGCGACGAGTCCAACACGAAATACGCGCAGGGCGGCATCGCCAGCGTCCTCGGGCAAAACGACACCTTCGCGGCGCACGTGGCCGACACCAAGGCCGCCGGGGCCGGGCTTTGCCACGACGTCGTCGTCGATCTCTGCGTCCGCGAGGGCCCCGGGCGCATCGCCATGCTGCGCGGCATCGGAGTACGGTTCACGAGCGCAAGATCGCCCGAAACCGACGCCGATCTCGATTTGGCGCGCGAGGGTGGCCACAGCGCGCGGCGCGTGGCCCACGCATCGGACATGACGGGCCGCGAGGTCGAGCGCGCGCTGCTCGAAGCCATCGCGCAAAACCCGCGCATCCGCGTGATCGAAGAGCAGACGGCGATCGACCTCATTCTCATGTCGAAGTTTGGAGGCCCCGATCAGTGCGTGGGGGCCTACGTCCTCGACAACGCCACGGGGGCCATCCACACGGTCCTCGCGCGCGCCACGCTCCTCGCGACGGGCGGCGCGGGTAAAGTCTACGTGTACACGACCAACCCCGACGTGGCGACGGGCGACGGCGTGGCGATGGCGTACCGCGCGGGCGCGGAAGTCGCCAATATGGAATTTTACCAGTTTCACCCTACGTGCCTCTTTCATCCGCGCGCCAAGAACTTCCTCCTCTCGGAGGCGCTGCGAGGCGAGGGGGCCGTGCTGCGCGGCCTCGACGGCGTCGCGTTCATGAGCCGGCACCACGCGATGGGCGACTTGGCCCCGCGCGACGTCGTGGCCCGCGCGATCGACTTCGAGATGAAGCGCAAGGGATCCGAGCACGTGCTCCTGGACATTTCGCACAAGCCCGCGAGCTTCGTGCGCGACCGGTTCCCCAACATCTACCAAGAATGTTTAGCGTTCGGCGTTGACATCACGACGCAGCCCATTCCCGTGGTGCCCGCGGCGCACTACATGTGCGGCGGCATCACGACCGACCTCAGCGGGCGCAGCACGCTGCCGGGGCTTTGGGCGATCGGTGAGTGCGCCTGCACGGGCCTGCACGGCGCGAATCGGCTGGCGTCGAACTCGCTCCTCGAGGGGCTCGTGTTCGGGCATCGCGCGGCGCTCAAGTTGCAATCGCAAATCGCCGAGCTTCGTTCGTCGCCGCTGCCCGACGTGCCCGAGTGGACGATCGGCGCGGCGGCTCCGAGCGACGAGGCCGTCGTCGTCACCCATAACTGGGCCGAGCTCCGGCAGCTCATGTGGAACTACGTGGGCATCGTGCGCTCCGACGGCCGGCTGCGGCGCGCCGCGCGGCGCATCGCGGTGCTCGAAGAGGAGATCCGCGAGTACTACTGGCGCTACTTGGTGACGCGCGATCTGCTCGAGCTTCGCAACATCACGCTCGTCGCCGAGCTCATCGTCTCGTGCGCGTCGTCGCGGCGCGAGAGCCGCGGGCTGCACTTTACGATCGACTACGGCGACACCGACCCGCGCCAAGCGCGCGATACGGTGGCCAAGCGCGGCGTGCTACCTCACCTGCGCGGTTAACACTACTGCGGGGGATTTCTCGCGTGCCAGATCGATCGTCGGAGCCGCCATAACCCGACGAAAGCTGACCGGGCACATTTTGCGCTGCGGCGAAGCAAGGCTTTTGGGGCTTTCGCGGCCAGTCTTGCTTGGACGACGTAGTTCCGACGGCCTCGCCGTATCTTACGTTGGCTTAGCGTCATTTTTGCGATCGTGATCTGCCGATGCCAAGACTCCCCGCAGTAATGCTAAGCAGAGGGGCGCTGTCAGGGCTCCACGTGGAACGCCTGGTGAAGCTCCTTCACGCCGGCGAGGATGCGCTGCACGTTGCGCGCGCGCACGT
This sequence comes from Polyangiaceae bacterium, assembly GCA_035275365.1. Taxonomy (GTDB): domain Bacteria; phylum Myxococcota_A; class Polyangia; order Polyangiales; family Polyangiaceae; genus DASWDH01. The sequence goes on from DATEMX010000219.1 coordinate 10,622, forward strand.
CCTCGGTGACCGGTTCGCGCGGCGCGTTGGAGCCCCGGGCGACGTCGAAGTACGAGTCCGTATAGTTGACGGCGTCTGCGACGTAGAGATGACGCGCATCGTCCTCGAGGACGCCGTAGACCGGTCCGTAGCTGGAGACGAGCAGATGCCAGTCGCGCTGGGGTGAGCGCGGACCGTAGAGCGATTGACCGAACCCCGCTCCGAGGGTGGCTGGCATATAGCCGAGCAGGCGATAGAGGCTCGGCGCGATGTCCGTGGAGAACGCGAGCGCCGCGGTGTCGACGGGTAGATCGCGAAGGCGGGCGGGTCGATGGATGATGAGCGGGATCCTCACGACCTCGGGGTTCAAGTTGTAGGCATGACCCCAGCGGCCTTCTTCGCCGAGCAGATCGCCGTGGTCGGCCGTGAAGACGACGACGCTCTCGTCGTAGAGGGCCTTGCTCTCGAGGTAGTCGATGAACTGCCCGAAGCAGGCGTCGATTCGTTGGAGCCTTGCGGCGTAGGGCTCGTAGAAGCCCGGGAAATGAGCCCCTGAGGGGACACTGGCTCCCTCGCGCGTGATGCGAGAGACGTGGATGTTCTGTGGCTGCGTATACGCGAAGAGCGGCGCTTCGTCTTCTCGGCGGGCGTCGACCTTGCCGCGCAGCACCTCGAGCGAACTACAGAGGTCGTAGTCTCCGGTCACCTTGTTGGCGTCCATCGCCACGAGGGGCGCGCTTCTATCGAGGAGCTGCGTGAGGATGCTGTCGACGCTCACCATGCGCACGTAGTGGTCCGCCAAGAGCATCTTCTCGAGGCTGTTCATGGGAGCGAACGGCGTGATGTATTGCTGGTGCGGCATCATGCCCCCGAGCCAGATCGATGGTTCGGAGAGCCCCGTCGCTCCGTAGTGCGTGAACGCGTTCGCGAAGACGTCGCTCGCTCGTGCGAACTTGGCGAGCGCCGGCGTGAACGTCACCGCGGGATTGAACGGCGAGAGGTAGTCCCGGCGCAAGCTGTCGATGACGATGATGAAGATGTGCGGCCGCTTGCGAGGCGTCGATCCGAGGTCGCTCGCGAATTGCACGTTGATGGGTTCGATGTGCCGCTCGTGCGGGATGTTCGTGTTCTTCTGCATGAAGGCGAAGAGCTCGGCCATACTCTCGCGTTTGCTGCCTGATCCCGCCAGATCGTGGAGCAGCCCGAACGATGGCTCTGCCACGGCAAGCTTGTCGAGGATGGGCGCGCTGTCGGCGGGGTTTCCCATCGTCCGCCAGGCTCCGTAGGCGAGCGTGCCCGCGGAGGCTGCGCCGATGAACAGGATGGTGCGGCCGCCGCCGTGATTTTGGGCGGGGAAGACGGCGAGGGCCGAGGAAAAAACCAAGACCCAACCGAGACACGCAAAGAGCTTCTGCATGAGGCCGTTCCAGTCCATGCGTGAAGCGACGATCTGCAGCCGAACGGCGACCGCGAGGACGGCCGCCATCCACAGGAGGCGAAGGGCGAGCGAGCCGAAATGTGCGGAGAACGGATAGAAGAGGAGCCGCAAGCCGCTCTCGACCGGGCGCTTCGCGCCGGCGGCTTTGCGGAGCGCGGCTCCGGACGCGGCCAAGACGAGCACGAATGCCCAGCTCGCCGCCGCCAAGGTGGCCGCCGTCCCTTCCAACGAGATGGCGCTGAACGCCACGTTGCGGGCCAGCAGCAAGAAGAGCGTCATCGCGAGTAGAAGGACGATGCCATACTCCACGGAGGCTTTTTGTCCACAGGCCCAGGCGGCGAGGGCGCGCACCAGCACCCAGACGACGAAAGCGGCGCCCACGAATGACGCATGGAGCAGAAAACTCCAGAGGAGGCCCGTCGCTTCTTCGCTCGGCGTCAGCGCGAGCCCCGGCGCCGCCCGCACATGGAACGTCGCCGAGTAGGTAACGAACACGACGAGGAGGCACAGCGCGCCGGCCGCCAGGATCGATCCGTCTTCGCGCGTCGAGGTCCACGACCATTTCATCCTGCGCGCTACCACGGCGTGATCGACGAGCGATAGGAGGAGAGGTGGCGCGAGCGCGATTTCGCTCCAGGCGAAGCTCCACCGGTCGTTCTGCATGCTCGGGAGCACTGGGTGGAAAAGGAGCGCTACGCCCGCGAGCGCCGCGGCGGCGGCGTAGGCCGAAGCGATCGCCCTCGTGGAAGGCGACCGGAAGTCGCTCTCCAGCGTCGCGCAGGCGATCGCCTGCGCGCACCAATAGAGGTAGGCGTGCGCGTGCGCGAACCACGACAGCCACGGCAGAAGGCCCGCCTGGATGACGTGGGTGTGGGTGAAGGGCGTGTAGACCAGAAGGCCGTAGAGCGACGTCAGGAAGAAAAAGCCGATGAAGAGCAGACGAGCAACGACGATGGCGGCCGGCACGCGTTAGTTCCTCGATGTGGCGAGCCGTGCGCGGCGCCGCTTGGCATCTTGGTTTTGCGGATCGAACCGGAGCGCGGCGTCGTAGTGCGAAAGCGCGTCGCCCGATTTGCCTTCGATTTCGGCGATGACCCCCAGCGCGTAGCGAAAGTCGGACCCGTCGTGGCAGAGGGCGCCGCGCTCGAGGAGGGCCTTGGCTTCGCGAGTCTTGCCTTGCCGCGTGAGGGCGAGCCCTGCTACGAGAAGCGCGTCGCTGTTGTTCGGATTGCGGGCGAGCACCGGCGTGACCGCTCGGTAGGCTTCGGTTGGCTTGCCTTTGCGGAGCAGCATGCGCCCGACGCCTGCTTCGACGTCGGCGTTGATGTTGTGCTTCAGGGCCTCGGTGTAGACGCCGAGCGCTCGATCCACTTGGCCGCCCATCTCGTAGGCGTGGCCCAGGTAGAAGGCCATTTCGGAGTCGTTCGGGTCGAACCGAGCGCAGCGCTCGAAGGCGTCCAATTCTTCGCGCGGCTTACCGAGCTCGCGGTAGGTGAAGGCGAGCCGCGGGCAGGCTTCGTCGGGAAGGGGGGACAGCTTCACGAATTGCTCGAGCGCGTTGGCCTCGTCGTCCGGCCGCCGGAGCGCCCGAAGGACGATGGCCCGTTGCCACCAATAGACGTGATTCTTCGGCTGCAGTCGGGTGAGCTCTTCGAGCGGTAGAAGCGCCTCTTGGTAGCGGTTCGTGCGCAGCGCGGTCTGCGATTGGTCGATGAGGCGCTTGAGCTCGTTCTGGGCCGCTATCTCGGCGGTCGTCGCGGTGGAGACGGCGCCGAAGACGCTCCAGCGAAAGAGCAAGAGTCCGAGCGCCGCCAGGAGCACTCGTATCGACGGGGGGACCGACTCGACCTCGGGAAAGGACGCGTCCATGGCCGGCTCAGAAGCGGAAACCCACGCTCGTGGTCACGCTGTATTGCCAAAGGTCGTCGCGCGAGGCGCGCGTCTCTTGGCTCACGGAGCCGCGTGCGCCGATCTCGACCCGGTCGCCGACGACGATGGCCGCTTCGGCGGCGGCGGTGTTGGAGGCGAGGAGCACGATGTCGTTGGCGCTCCGCAGCTCTTCTTTGGAGACGCCGTGGCCGTAGCGAAGGCCGGCGTAGGCGGCGCCGTCGAGAAAATAGCGTCGGACCGATCCGGAGGCGGACACGCTGGTGCCGGCGACGCCCGGCGTGATGAACGAGCGAAGCGTGAAGTACCAGTTGCCGAGGTATTTGCCGAGCGTGACGACGCCCATGTCGACCCCCGACCCGAACTGAAGGTGACGGTAGCCGATCGACGCCTCGAAGCCGAGCGGGAGGCTTTGGTAGACGTCGCCTTGCAAGCGATACTTCGGGTAAAGCGACGCCTCGGGCGACGCGGCTACGGCGACGTCGGCGTACGTTCCCTCTCGGATCTTCGGAAACGCCTCGAGCTCGATCTGGGCGTCGTTGGTCTGAAACCGCCTTGCCTCGTATCCCC